>CAZXHP010000261.1:0-4625 GCA_964639655.1 uncultured Mariniphaga sp. | reverse complement strand
TTTGTGCGCCATACTGCTTACATTCACCACGCGCGATTTTAGTGTATTTTTCAGCAAAGGAAGCACTAACCCGGTAAGGGTAAAATGTCCCAGGTGGTTGGTTCCCATCTGTCCTTCAAAACCGTCCTTTGTGGTAAAATAAGGCGTCGTCATAATTCCTGCGTTATTCAGTAACACATCCAGCCGTGAATATTTTTGTTGAAAACTTTCAGCAAACTTCCGAACCGATTCCAGGTCGGCCAAATCGAGTTCTGCCACTTCAATTTTTCCTTCCGGATGTTTCAGTAAAATTTCTGTTTTGGCTTTCTCCCCTTTATCTACCGAGCGACAGGCTAGAACAACGTGTGCACCTTTTTCGGTAAAAACCTTCACCGACTCAAAACCGAGGCCACTGTTTCCGCCTGTTACAATTATAGTTTTCCCCGTTAAATCCGGAATATTGATTGTTGTCCAGTTGTCTTTCATTGTTAACTTTTTGTCTAATTTTTAAAATGCAAAATAAAACAAAAATTTGCTTTACAGGTTCAAAAATGAATGAGTGTATGAAAAATTTCTCAATTGGGTGAATTGAAAAGAAATATCCTTTAATATTCCGGTGCTCCGCACCTTTTCTCTTGAAATGCGCAATCTTACTTCTACAAATATTACCGCAGCGATGCTGCTTTCGCTTCTATTCATTTCATCAACGCGTGCTCCAGACAAATGGTGCAGAGCACCAAAATATTTGTAGTTTTGAAATTGTACTAAGAAAATGAGGTGCATCGCACCGCAATATTAAACTTCGCGAGATAATTTTCAGATACCAACTGCTTTTTGCCAATTGCCAACTTCTGTCAATCATTGGAAAAAAAATGGTCATAAAAAAAATCAGTCTCAAATTTCTTTAGCCACCAACATGGTAGTATAGCCCAGGTAAACCAACAGTAAAATAACTGCTTCCCAACGGTCCAGTTTCTTTTTGCCGCCGGTAAACATAGCAATAAACAGAAATAGCGTACCGCCGGCGAGCAGGTACATATCGGTATTAAAAACAGGATTGTAAATAACCGGAGAAACCACGGCACTTGTCGCAATAACCAGAAAAATATTGAAAATATTGGAGCCGATAATGTTTCCCACGGCAATGTTGGTATTCTTTCTAATAGCTGCCACCACCGAGGTTGCCAGCTCGGGCAGCGATGTGCCAATAGCCACAATGGTAAACCCGATGATTTTTTCACTCAGGCCGAGAATAGTGGCAATTTCAACGGCATTGTTAACCACCAACCTGCCTCCAATTACAAGCCCGGCCAGCCCGATTACAATAAATGTGTACATTTTGAAAACCGACATTTCGTTAACAACAACTTCTTTGGGAGCCGTATCGGATTTTGAAAGACGATAAACGTAAAACATAAACAACCCAAACATCAGTAGCAAAACCAATCCGTCGGGCCTTGATATTACCGGATGTTGTTGCAGGAAAAAGTTGTTGGCCAGCAAATACAACAGCACCACAGCCAGCAGCGAAAGCGGAATTTCTTTCCAGGTAGTGCTCGATTGCACCACCAGCGGATAAATGATGCCGGTAATGCCCAGAATTAAAAAAAGATTAGCGATGTTGCTACCCAAAACATTTCCCAAAACAATATCGTTGAAATTTTGCGATGAAGCAATTACATTTACTACCAGTTCCGGGGCGGATGTCCCAAAGGCGACAATGGTTAACCCAATGACCAAATCGGAAACATGGTACTTTTTGGCCAGCGCCGAAGCGCCGCTAACCATCCAGTCGGCGCCTTTAATTAAAACTGCAAGGCCCAAAATCAACAACAAACTGTTTACCAACATCTGTCCATTTAAAAAATTGAATGTAAAACAACAAATAATCTGCTAAAACCGCAAATGGTGTGTGCGAACACATTTTTCTGTTTTGCAACATTTTTTAAATTTTAAGGGAAATCATAATCAATTTATTTTCAGCTTGCAATAAAATAAAAAATTGGCAGCATGCAAAATTTTTGTGTGTACGCACACACTTTTTTTTGCAATTGATTTTCATTTCATTAGATTTGAAAAAAATTAATGAAAAAACGGTGGATCGAACCAAAAAAGTAACCATCCAGGATGTAGCAAGGTATGCCAACGTTTCAGCGGGTACCATCGACCGGGTTATTCACAACCGTGGCAGGGTGTCTCCTGAAAAGCGCAGGAAGGTGGAAGAAGCCATTAAAAAGCTCAATTTTAACCCGAACATGCTGGCCCGTACCCTTGCTCTCGGAAATCAGTTTACAGTATGCGTACTTATTCCTTCAGCTCCGTCGCCGGGACACTACTGGACTATGCCGCTGCACGGGCTGGAAATGGCGGCAACACAATTTAAAGATTACGGTGTTATTGCGGAATACTTTTTTTACGATTTGTTCGATGAAAATTCGTTTATCAATCGAACTTCCGGAATTTTGGCGTCGGAACCGGATGGAGTTGTTTTGGCTCCATTGTTTTTGGAAGAAAGCAAATCATTTACGGAAAAACTGAAACGCAAAGGAATTCCGTACATTTTCATCGATGCCGATATTCCGGATGGACAAAGCTTTTCTTATATTGGCCCCGATGTAAAACAAAGTGCCTGTATTGCCGGACGCCTGCTCAACTCTGTACTTCCCCCAAAAGCTGAAATTCTTATGCTGAATATGGTAAAAGGTTTCGAAAATGCATCGGCACTGCGGCGAATGGAAGAAGGGTTCAGCGGTTATTTCCGGGAAAAAGGAATGGGGGACAATAAATTCATTCACTCCTTAACTATCCAGTCAACCCAAAAGGAAGAAGTTTTTCGCGAACTCACCAAATTTTACATTAAAAATCCGGCAATAAAAGGCGTTTTTGTCACCAACTCCAAAGCTTTTCTCATATCGGAATTTCACCGCAAACATGATCTGGACATCCGGCTGGTGGGTTACGATTTGGTGGAAGCGAACATTGAACATCTGCGTAACGGAGGAATCGACTTTATTATTTCCCAAAGTCCGGTACAGCAGGGGAAACGCGCTATTCAAACTTTTTTCGAATCTTTCGTATTTAAAAAAGACCCGGACAAAGTACAGCACGTGCCGCTGGATATTATCATCCGCGAAAACCTCGATTTTTACATCAATTTTAACCGGCATCTTCAAAACGGAATTAAAAACAATCAATAAACGAGAATATTATGGATAAAAATTTCAATTCGAGAAGAGAATTTATTAAAAAATCGGCAGGCGTTTCTGCCGGACTGATGGTGGGCGGGATACTTCCCGGATTCAGTTCGGAAAGCTACCGGCGAATTATGGGCGCCAACAACATGCTGCGGGCTTCGGTAATGGGAGTCAATTCACGCGGAAATGCGCTGGCACAAAACTTTGCCTTTCAGGAAAACTGTGAGGTCATTCATGTGTGCGACGTGGATTCACGCGCCATCGAAAAATGCTCGGCCAACGTGCAAAAAGTGCAGGACACAAAACCACAGGGGTTTGAAGATTTCAGGAAGTCGCTGGAAAGTAAAGACGTGGATCTGCTGGTTATTGCCGCGCCCGACCACTGGCATGCACCGGCAGCGCTGCTGGCTATGCAGGCAGGCAAAAATGTGTATCTGGAAAAACCGTGCAGCCACAGTCCGCGCGAGGGTGAAATTTTGGTGGAAGCTGCCAAACGGTACAAAAAATCGGTGCAAATGGGCAACCAGCGGCGTTCCTATCCTAATGTCGTTCAGGGTATTGCCGAATTGAAAAACGGTATTATCGGACGGCTTTATTTTGGGAAAGGCTGGTACACCAACAATCGCGGCCCCATTGGCGTGGGTAAAAAAGTTGCCGTTCCCGACTGGCTCAACTGGGAGCTCTGGCAGGGGCCGGCACCACGTATGGATTACCAAGGCAACATTGTGCATTACAACTGGCACTGGTTCTGGAACTGGGGCACCGGCGAAGCGCTCAACAACGGCACCCACATGGTTGACCTGATGCGGTGGGGTTTCGGTGTAGATTACCCGGTGAAAGTGAGTTCGAACGGCGGACGTTACCACTACTCTGACGACTGGGAAACACCGGACACACAGGTTATTAACCTCGATTTTCAGGAAAATATTTCCATGACCTGGGAAGGCCGCAGTTGCAACGGAAAACCCATCGAGGGGAGTTCGGTAGGCGTTATTTTTTATGGCGAAAAAGGAAGTATGTTCATCCCGGGAGGAAATGAATACACCGTTTTCGACCTGAAAAACAACGTGGTAAAAGAAGTAAAAGATACCAAAAAGGTTGATGCACGCGATGCCGCAAATCCTTCCAGCCACCTTGACGGAGTGCATATCCGTAATTTATTCAACAATATCCTTTCAGGAGAAAGCCTGGTGGCCGACATCGATTCAGGTCACAAAAGTACCGTGCTGGTGCAGCTTGGGAATATTGCACAACGCGTGGGCCATTCGCTGGAAATCAATCCCGAAAACGGGCACATCGAAGGGGACAAAAAAGCCCAAAAGTTGTGGTCGCGCGAGTACGAAAAAGGATGGGAAATGAAGTTATAATCAAACTTTGAAAAGAAATATCTCACGCTAAGACGCTAAGCTCGCTAAGATTAAAAAATTACAATTCAAACCTTTGCGTTCTTTG
>CAZXHP010000260.1:1353-4642 GCA_964639655.1 uncultured Mariniphaga sp. | reverse complement strand
CCACCGGACTTTCCAAACCGGCCACATTCCGGATATCGGAAGCAATACCTTCAATGCGTTCTTTGGTGAGTTTCAACCGGTCGTATTTAGGATCGTCCGGATCCATCCGGTCCAAATCCTTTTGGTTTTCGGACAAAATAAAATCTGTATTCTTTTCGGCTTCATCAGCTAATTCTAGTAATCCCTGTTTTACCGTTTCTTCTTCCACCAGATTCAGCTTTCGTGAAGCAGCCAAAACCTGTTGCAGTTGTTTTTCAATCTTCATGCTAAATGTTTGTCGTTTTTTCCATGTACAAATAATCGTAGTGCACCAGCGCTTTTTGTTTTTCCGACCTTTTTTCAGTTTCAACCTTGTCGGAGCCATACTGCGCTTTCCCCAAGCCGATTGTATTTCCCGATTCATCCACGATTCGAATCAGGTCGCCTTTTTTAAATTCATTTTTAATGGTAACAATTCCTACCGGCAAAAGGCTCACTGCTTTCTCCGATTTTAATGCAGCAGCCGCACCTTTGTTCACAACCACTTTTCCTTTGGTAAAACCGTCTGAATAAGCAATCCATTTTTTTACGCCGCTGGCGGGTTTTTGCGCCGGTTCAAACCAGGTGTGTGCAAATTGTTTTTTAGAAAGAATATCAACCAAAATATTTTCTTTTAATCCGTTGGCCAGGTGCACACTGATACCGTCGCCGGCCAGTTTTTTTGCAATGCGGAACTTGGTGAGCATTCCGCCCCGCCCAAACTCCGAATGGTTTCCCGAAATGGCATTTTCGGGTTCGCCATCGTTGATGCCCACTTTTTGAATCAGTTGAGCATTTTCATTTTCAGGATGTGTCGTATAAACGCCATCCACATTACTCAGAATAATGAGTGCCTCTGAATTCACCATAGAGGCGATAAGTCCCGAAAGTTCGTCATTATCGGTAAACATCAGTTCGTTAACCGAAATGGTATCGTTTTCGTTTACAATCGGAATGACTTTATTTTCGAGTAAAGTCGCCATACAGTTTTTCATATTCAGGTAGTGGCGGCGACTCGAAAAATTTTCTTTTGTGGTTAAAACCTGTGCGCAGGTGAGACCGTGTTCGGTAAAAAAATCGGAATAGCGGCTGATAAGTTTCACCTGCCCCAAAGCGGCCCAAAGCTGGCGTTTTGAAACCGCATCGGTTTTGCGCGACGGACTAAGCACCGCCCTGCCCGCAGCCACTGCACCCGAAGAAACCAAAACAACCTCCACTCCTTTTTTACGCAGGAAAGCAATCTGGTCAACCAGGTGGGCAATGCGTGAAACATTTAAGGTTCCGTCGGCTTTTGCCAGCACATTGCTGCCCACCTTTACTGTTATTTTTTTGTACCTGAACTGCACAGTTATTTCATCAAATCCTTTTCAATTTTTTTATAGGAAGCCAAAACACCCTGAATGAGTGACGAACTGAATCCTTTATGTTCCATCTCGTTCAGACCGGTAATGGTAACTCCGCGCGGTGTGGTTACTTTGTCGATTTCCCGTTCGGGATGGTGACCTGTTTGTAAAATCAGTTCGGTTGCACCTTTTACGGTTTGCGCCGTAATGAACTGTGCCATTTCGGCGCCAAAACCAATTTCAATGCCGCCCTGCATAGCTGCCCGGATGTAACGCAATGCGTAAGCTATTCCGCATGACGATAAAACCGTTGCAGCAGCCATCAATTCTTCCGGAATTTCAACGGTTTTGCCGAGTTTATCAAATAACTCAATCACATAATCGCGGTGGGCAGCGGTATTGCCGTTTGCCGAAATGCAGGTCAGCGATTCCTGCAAAGCAATGGCAGTGTTAGGCATTACCCTGAAAATAGGAATGTCGTCGCCGCCCATTTGGGTCAGTTCGTCGATACCTACACCGGCAACAATGGAAATCAGAATTTTCTGCGAATTTAATGCCGGTTTAATTTCCTGCAAAACATGTTCAATGTGGTAAGGTTTTACAGCAGTGATAATTACATCGGACTGCTGTGCCGTTGCAAGATTGTCATCGGAAGCATGAACGCCTTTTGCCTTCATTTCTTCCAAAATGCTCTCCTTTCGGTCGGAAACAAAAATATCGGCAGCCTCAACAAATCCTGATTTCAGCAAACCAACCACAATGGCGCCGCCCATATTTCCCACTCCGATTATTCCTATTTTTTTCTTTTCCATGTTCAATTCCGTTTATTTTATCAAAGATGCAGAAACTTCTGCAAAGGCTTTTACAAATGCCTCTATAAAAATGTCAGCTTCAATTTTACTTAAACTCAAAGGCGGCAGCAGCCGAATCATATTCTGCCCGGAAACGCCGGTAAATATTTTATAGTCGAACAGCAGCTTTTTTCTGAGTTCCGAAACCGGAAACGGAAACTCCAGCCCAATCATCAGACCTTTTCCGCGAATTTGTATTTCACTGCTTATTTCAGCCAGTTTTTCCATTAAATAATTCCCCGTTTCATTCGCATTTTGAACGAGATTTTCTTGTTCAAGAACATCCAAAACTGCAATACCGGCGGCACAGGCCAAATGGTTTCCGCCGAATGTGGTTCCCAGCATTCCCGGCCAGGGTTTAATTTCGGGTTGAATGAGCACTCCGCCAACAGGAAACCCGTTTCCCATTCCTTTGGCTAAAGTGATAATGTCAGGTTTGACAGTTGAATACTGATGGGCAAAAAACTTTCCGCTGCGCCCGTATCCTGACTGAATTTCATCGAGAATCAGCAGGCTGTCGTATTTTTCTGTCAATTCCTTCAAACCTTCCAAAAAGCGGGAATCGGGAATGTTTATTCCGCCAATTCCCTGAATACCCTCAATAATAACCGCCGCAACCTGTCCGGTTTTCAGTTCGGTTTCGGTTGCAAGTAAATCGTTAAAAGGAAGGATGACAGCATTCTCGGTTTCGTTTACCGGGGCAATGATTTTGGGGTTGTCGGTTAAAGCCACGGCAGCCGAAGTACGCCCGTGAAACGCTTTTTTATAGCTGATAAATTTTTTCCTGCCGGTAACAAATGAAGCCAGTTTAATGGCATTTTCATTGGCTTCGGCGCCTGAGTTGCACAAAAAAAGCTGGTAATCATCATAGCCGGAAAGTTTCCCCAATTTATCAGCCAACTCCTGCTGCAAGAGATTTTGAATGGAATTACTGTAAAAACCGATTTTTTTGAGTTGCTCCGAAATGAGCGAAACATAGTGCGGATGGCTGTGCCCGATGGAAATAACGGCATGGCCGCCGTACAAATCGAGGTATTTGTTTCCCTCGGAATCCCAAACGTAACAGCCTTCGGCTTT
>CAZXHP010000260.1:0-1253 GCA_964639655.1 uncultured Mariniphaga sp. | reverse complement strand
TTAAAATGCAACTGGTTTCAGGTTCAGCCCGGTTTTTTCATCCAGACCGAACATCAGGTTCATATTTTGTACCGCCTGGCCCGAGGCGCCTTTTATGAGGTTGTCGGTCAGGCTGATGATTACCAACTTATCTTTATGTTTTTCGAGATAAAGAACAGCCTTGTTCGTGTTCACAACCTGTTTCATCGACGGATTTTTTTCTGTCAAAACCACAAAAGGGTGACCTTTGTAAAATGCCTGGTACAATTCATTTGCTTCGTCCAGCGCGCCATCAAACTTGGTGTAGGCTGAAACAAAAATACCACGGGTGTGATTTCCACGGATGGGAACAAAGTTGAATCCTTCTGAAAAACTCAGTTGCAACTGGCCAAGACTTTGTAAAATTTCACCTTCGTGCTGGTGTTCAAATATTTTATAAGCCGAAAGGTTGTTGTTCCGCCAGCTGAAATGCGAAGTTGCAGTAGGTTTTTGTCCGGCGCCGGTTGAACCTGTTATGGCCTGCACATGCACCTCGTCAACCAGCAGATTTGCAGCAGCCAGGGGCAGCAACGCCAGTTGAATTCCCGTGGCAAAACAGCCCGGATTAGCAATTTTTGTTGCTTTTTTAATCGCTTCACGATTCAATTCCGGCAGGCCGTAAACAAAATCATTTCCTTCCCGTTTCAACCGGAAATCGTGACTCAAATCAATCACTTTCAAATTTGAAGGCAACTCATTCTTTTCCATGAACTCCTTCGATTTCCCGTGCCCCATGCAAAGAAAAACAACATCAACTTCGTTTAAAGGAAGCGCATCGGTAAATCGCAAATCGGTATCGCCCAGCAAATCAACATGCACATCGGAAACCGAATTACCGGCATTGCTCGAACTTTGCACAAAAACAATTTCAGCCTGTGGATGATAAAGCAAAATCCGCAATAATTCACCTGCTGTATAACCTGCCCCTCCTATGATTCCAACTTTAATCATCCTTCAAATTTCCTTATTCACCTTATTGTAAATTTTCAGCGAGTTGGCCAAAATTTTTGTAAACCCTTTCACATCGTCGGCCGACCAGGCTTTCACTGTTTCGCCGTATTCGCCAAAACCCGATTTCATCAGGTCGTGTTCCGATTCAATTCCCTGCAGTTCAAAACGATAAGGCATCAGTTTTACAACCACTTTTCCGCTTACATTTTCCTGTGTAGCTTCCAGAAACGTTTCAATGTTACGCATCACCGGTTCGTGGTACATGGCTTCGTGCAAAAACATGC
>CAZXHP010000259.1:0-4696 GCA_964639655.1 uncultured Mariniphaga sp. | reverse complement strand
ATACAAATATATTGTAGCCAGTTTATTTTTATAATGATAGAAATTTCAAATCTTATTCATTTTCATTTTTCATAACTGTTGTTTTACCGATTGAAGTATCGTTTCAATTTTAGGATGATCGCCAAAGTGTTTTCCATAGTATGCCATTTGAATAATTCCATTAGGGGCAACCAGAAAACCTGCCGGCATCAATTTCGGATCAGCATCCACTTCTATGTTCTTATGCTTGTATTTCAGGGCATTAAATATTAATCGAGGATGAAGCAACAGCCTGACAGCTCCGGTAATTGAAGATTCTGTAACTCCGTATGCCTTATAGATTCTCTTGTTTTTGTCTGATAGCATGGGGAAAGGCGGTTTTATACTTCCTGCATAGCGCAGGAGGCTGTTTTTGTCAGAAGGCCAGATAGATACGACTTCTATTTGGTGTTTCTCGAAGCGTTCATAATGCCGTATCATTTCATTTGTTCTCAAATTGCAAAACGGACATGCTGCAAAACGATGAAAAGATAAATACATCCATTTGTCATTCGCCGGAACGTTGATGTTTCTGCCCCATAAATCTGAGGTATAAATGGCTGGAGCACTATCTCCTACATTGATCATTTTTTTCATTTGTACACTTTTGCTATAAGAATTTTCAATATCAAAACCTGTATTACAATGAGCATGGGTACATAAACCGAGACGGTAAAATAGTTGGCCCCAAGAGGCAACAGATACACTTTTTCGCTCATGGCCAAGGTCAGCACAACACCCATATCAATAATACTCACCACAGAAAAAAGCCAGGTGAAGGTAACGGCAGACTTCTTTTTCAATTTGAGCAAAAGCAGGGCAATTAAAGCCATTATCCCGGAAAGGAAATCTCCATGTGCCACAATCTCTTTTAAATAAGGTGGAAATCCGGCAGACACCTGCCCTGGCATAAATAAGGAAAGCGGTAAGTAACGAAAGACGTTAACAAGAAGAAGAAGGGCTAAAATATCAAACCTGGTTTTTTTGGTGATTTTAGGAACCACATACCATTTGAGAATTAGAAAAAAGACTAACAAACTGAACGTACACTGTACACTTAATACTACTAAGGGATCCATATCGTTTTGTTTTTGATGAATAACTTCTGCAAAGTTATCCTGTCCGAATCCCGGAGAACTGCTATAAAAGGTTCAGAAAACAGGACTTATGGTTCAGCGGGTATGAATGGTCTGTTTTTGATTTGATTTTCTGTAATCGGAAGGCGACATATTAAATTTACGGTGGAAAAGCCTGGAGAAATAAGAGCTGTCTTCATATCCTGTTTGAAAGCTGATCTCGCTTACGGTAAGAGAAGAATGAACCAACAGGTCAGCTGCCTTTTTCATCCGCTTATTGCGAATGTAGCTGGCTGGAGTCTCGTCAAAATGCCTCTTAAATTCTCTTTTAAAAGTAGAAAGACTTTGACCCGCCAAAAAAGCCATTTGGTCAAGACTTAAATTTGAGTAAAGGTGAGACTCAACTACTTGTAAAATACTCGCTTTTTGTGGGGTAAATAAAAAGCTGTATAACTCTAATATGGTTTCAGCTGCTTCGGTATGGAGCAAGAGCAAAATGAGTTCTTTAATTTTGAGATAGAGTATTTCTTCTTTTGCCATCTCAGGATTATCCAAGTAAAAATTGAGGCTCTCCATAAAATGGTCTATGACATTTTTTTGAGAAACGCTATAGGCATAATTACCCGATTTCTTTTGTTTGACAAAAAAAGGAACCTCCTCCTTAAATATTTTTTCAAGAATATCCGGGAAAAAATGAATAACACATACTTCACAAGTGCCCGAAAACCGGTTTTGAAAAAGATCTGCGAAATAGGTACCGCATTTTAGTAAAACACTTTCTTTTTCTTTTATGGTGAGTTTTTCGGTAGGTGCTGCAATATGCGATCCACCTTCGTTAAAATACAGGAAACAAGCTTCGTCTTGAAAAACGGGGTTTTGGCGGAAAGGTGGCAACACTTTTAGTTTCTCGATAATCGTTCTTCCGTTTAAGTCAATATGTTGTCTGTTTTTAATCATTAAGTTCTATTTGTATTTCTTGTTTAGGCTTATATAGTTGTTGAGAATTATTGTACACCTGAAATATTCTATTCCTCTCAACTCAATCATTAATCCAATTTGACAATTCTGTTTTTCCATTCATATCATCCACATCCACTGCACAAGCGGTTGTTGGATATGTACAGTTTTTATTGTTTCCTACAACCCTGATGATTTTTTGTTCGGTCACTTTGGCATTCATCCAGGTTTAAATTTTAACGGAATAAAACTATAAAACGATTTGATTATAAACAAGTACCGGAATGAAGTTTTGGGAAAATGCCAAACAAACAGCTTATGAACAAAAACCTGCAATCCGGCAAGGAATACTTTAGATATTTTTTCAAAAATTTTAAATTCATTATGTAAATAGTCTTGAATTTGTTAAGTGTAGTTCAACCCCGATGTCTGATGGGAATATGTCGCCTGAAGCTGCGCACTTTTCGGAGTTCTTCCTTTTTTGTTAGGCATTGGCTTTTTTTTTATATCCCGAAATCCGTTTAAAAAACTGAAAATTGTTGCTCGATTTTTTCTGGATATTGTTGCCAAATTTTCCCGTCAATCTTTTTCCCATTAAGTTTTTTATTCCTCTTTACTTTGTCAGCTCCCCAAGTGCCCCACTGTTTAAAGAAAAATGCAATATCATTTTTTTCGCATTGTTGTTTTATGTTTACAACCCATTCTTTTTCCATTGGTCTTGCTCTATTCCCACTTTCTCCACCAACAATTACCCAGTCTATATTATTAAGATTTATTTTGCCTAAATTTTCAAGTAAAGGCTCAACTGATAAAAACAAAACACTTGCTTGAAGATTTCTCAATTTATCGATTCTCGGTAATCCTTCTTTTCTATTTTCGACTGTTACTCCAAGCCATATATTTTGAGGAATTTTCTTTTGTGAAAAATAATCAAACATTCTATCTGCTCTTTTGGTCAAAATTTGGTAGGTGTGATGGGGTGTTTCTTCAATAACTTTGAAAATCTTGTCCAAATAATCTTGTGGCATATCTTTATGAAAAATGTCGCTCATCGAATTAACAAAATAAACAGTAGGCTTTTTTCTTTTAAAAGGGTCGTTCAGCCGACTATGTACAGGATTAAATTCAAATCCGTTTTCATAACCTTCAACTCCCATAGCTTGTAAACGAAATGCCATTGATTCCGCATAGCAATTTTTACAACCCGAACTTATTTTAGTACAACCGGCAGAGGGATTCCAGGTTTTTTCTGTCCATTCTATTTTATGTGCCATTGTTTAACGTTTTAATGTGATAGACTTTCGCTCTGTGAATAGTTGATGACTGATTGTTTACTTCTCCATATCTTTTAATCAGTTGTTCTTTTTCAAGTTTTTGTACAACTTTTGTAAATAAAATCGGCTCGCAACCTTTGTGCATAGCAAGTTTCAATCCGTCTATGTTATTAGAAATTTTACCTGATAAAATTAGTTGTTTTATTTCTTTTGAAACAGTTTCTTTTTTTACGTTATTCTCAGGATGAAAGAATAATGTTCCTTTTTCAAAATTATTGTCAATATTATAGTTAGCCTCGCCTGAGTATGAATCATGTTTCCAACAAACTTTTAGAAATTTTTCCATGCCAAATGTATGATTTGACCCAAAAATTAATCCGTAGTAATTACCTTTTTTTTCTTCTTTTCTAATTGAAAAATGATGTAGAAAATATTCTTTGTCTGGAGGTATTAAATCCCTAAAATAATCTGCAATTGCTCTATGAATTTCATTTGGTCTGATTTCATCAAATTTAATCTTTGAAGTGTCAATATATTTTTTTGTGTTAGGATGCTCTCTAAATCTACTTATGAAAGAAGATGAAATAAAAAAGATAAAATCAGTTTTTGGGTATGATATTAATTGTCGGAATATTTGCTCATCAATTTGGCTAAAACCATATTGGTCGAGCAATATAAATTTGCCAAATTCTTTGCTCATAAAAATATTAGCAATACCGGGGGTTAAGAATATATCTTGAAAATTATGATTCAAGATTTTGTATTGATAAATACATCCGCTGCATTTATTTTCCTTTTGGCACTGTTGTATAAATTGAATTACATTTTCAATAAGTTCTTTGCTTTTTTCAGAGTCTCCTTCATTAAATAAAAATTTGATTTCTTTTCTCGCATTCAAACAATATTTGCGATTTGTTCCTTTTGCTTTATCAAGTAACACTAAAGGACTCCCATGACTATTTTTTGTGTCGGTACCACTTCCCGCGAAAAAGTCAAATACATAAACTGCTTTTGTATAAAGGTCGTTATTAAATACTGGTAACCATGCTTCAAAACATTCACCAAATAAATCTAATTTCAACTTTGTAGCCTCATCAAAAACAGTTTTGTTAATATCTTTTGCCATAAATTATGTTGGTTGATTCTAGTTTTCAAGTTTTTGTCCTAACTATTTGAACTGTTCATATAATCCACATTCACTGCCCAAAACAACTACCTGCCATGCCCAACTTTTTGCACAACATCTTCACTTTTCCTAAAACGTTGATGATTTTTTTGTTTGGTAATTTTAGCATTCATTCCGGTTTAAATTTTAACGGACTAAAACTATAAAACTATTTGATTATAAACAAGTACCGGAAAGAAGTTTTG
>CAZXHP010000258.1:1394-4780 GCA_964639655.1 uncultured Mariniphaga sp. | reverse complement strand
AATGAACCGCCAACAAAAGAGGAACTCATTCAGTTAGAAAATAAACTGGAAGGTTGGCAAAAAGCATGGGCTGAAAATATGCTGGAGCAACTGAATGCCGGAAACAGTCTTCCAACGTCCTACCCTTTTCCTGTTCAGGTTTGGAAAGTTGGCGACCAGAATATTGTCAGCCTGGGAGGAGAGTTGCTGGTCAACTATTCGAACAGCCTGAAAAAAATCCTGGGAAATGATTTGTTTGTGATGGGTTATTCAAACGATGTTATGGGTTACATTCCCGGCGAAAGGGTTTTGGCAGAAGGAGGTTACGAAGGCGAAGCCTCCCAAATGGTTTACGGGTTGCCGGCAAAATGGAAAACCGGCATTGAGAGAAAAATTATTGAACATACGGTTGAAGTGGCAGAAGAGGCAGGTATTGCACTGAATGATGAATCAAAAAAAGCGCTCGACAAGTTGTTTGAGAAAAATGCAATGGAAGACTCTCAGGATAAAAAGCAACTCACGGCAAAAGCCTATTTTTCGGGATTCGACCTGGCTCACGACACTTACAATGCGATATCATCTGCCGGCGACGGCAAAATTTATTATGTCCTTTCTTCACAGGAAATCGATGTGGGAGGCCAGGTGTATGTTTACGACCCGGCAACCGACCAAACCCGGTGGCTTGCAGATTTAACTGAAATATGCGGAGAAAAGGACATGAAGGCCATTTCGCAGGGAAAAAGTCATGTGCGTTTTATTGAAAGCGCCGGAAAACTCTATTTTGCCACCCACGTGGGTTTTTATGAAATGATTGATGGGATGGAGCGATTACCGGTAAATGCCCCGGACGGATATGGGTTGTATCCCGATGGTCATTTTCTGAGTTACGATCTTTCGGAAGATACCTTTGAGGACCTGGCCATTGCACCCGATGGAGAAGGCATTCTTACCATGACCATGGATACGGAAAGAAAACAAATCTATGCCATCACGTGGCCCAAAGGTTATTTTATTCATTATGATGTGGTAAACAACACATTAACCAATATCGGACTGGTTTCTGAAAATGGTGAGGCTGGTCGGGTTGGCGACGATTACCGGGTGATTTGCCGTTCCATGTTTGTCGATCCGCGCGATGGGAAAGTCTATTATTCAACTGCTGAGGGTGATGTTTTTAGTTACAATCCTGTCAAACAGGCATTAAAAAAGGTGGAGGGAGTGGATTTGCGGCTCGACTATTTTGGAAAGTACGATTACACCGGGCCCGGCAGCATGGCATACAACTGGCGGGCCATTGTGTGGGAACCGAATGAAAATGTGGCTTATGGCGTTCATGGCAACTCCGGCTATTTGTTCCGGTTCGATCCGAAAAAACCCAAAATTGAAATTGTGGAACGGATTACTTCCGAACCTTCTCAAAAAAGCGGCATGTTCGACCAGTTCAGCTACGGATACCTGGGATTTGATTTGGGTCCCGACAAAGAAACCTTGTACTACCTTACGGGCGGACCAATATACATCGACGGCAAAAGGGTAAAAGGGGTGGACGAAATAGCCATGGGGGCAGCTCGCGGTTTGGAAAACCTGCATCTGGTCACCTATCACATTCCTTCCGGAAAATATATCGATCACGGCCCGATTTTTTACGAAGATGGCTCACGACCCACTTATGTAAACTCTATTGCAATCGACAAAAAAGGAAATGTATATACTTTGGCAAGATTTGAACACAAAGGGAAACTGATTCAGGATTTGGTTAAAATTCCGAACCCGTTTAAAGCGAAATAATCAATTAAAATCATACAATATGTTATTTAAAAGAATGTCTTACAAAAGGATGGTCCGGTTAACAACGGTAATCATTCTGTTTTTTACATTAAGTGAAATGAGTGCACAACAAGTGATTGAAGGAATCCATTATTACACCGGGCAGCCGGTACAGGTTAAAATAGACGATGGGAAGATTCAGGAGATAATTTCCATCGACAAGCCTGAAAGTGAAAATCCCGTTTATATCGCTCCCGGTTTTTTCGACAACCAGGTGAACGGGTTTGCAGGCGTTTCGTTTGCTTTTGGCGACAGTGAACTTACTCCCGAAGGCATCGAAAAAGCGACCAGCGAGCTGTGGAAAAAAGGGGTAACTACCTACCTACCTACTTTAACCACCAACAGCATCGAGGTGCTTACACGGAATTTTAAACTGCTTTCAAAGGCTGTCGATGCGGAGAATATCCGGGGCTCCATTCCGGGGTTTCACCTTGAAGGGCCTTACATCAATCCGGAAGACGGCTACCGCGGTGCGCACCCCAAACAATTCGTAAAATTACCCGACTGGAATGAATTTATGCAGCTATACAAAGCCTCGGGAGAACATATTTTGCAGGTAACCCTGGCACCGGAAATGGAAGGCGGACTGGATTTTATAACCAAATGCAGCCAAAAAGGTATTGTAGTTGCACTGGGGCACCACAATGCCGATGCCGAAACAGTTACTGCCGCTATCGACCGGGGAGCCAGGACTTCCACCCACCTCGGCAACGGGGCGGCCAATATGATTAACCGCCACTACAATCCGTTCTGGTCTCAGTTGGCCGACGACCGCCTGAACATCAGTATCATCTGCGACAGTTTCCATCTTTTGCCCGAGGAAATCCGAACTTTCTTTAAAGTAAAAGGTGTTGAAAAAACCATCATTACTTCGGATGTAACCCACTATGCCGCGCTGGAACCGGGCAAATACAAAACCTCTACCGGCGAAACCATCGAACTAACCGAAGGCGGAATGTTGCGCTATCCGGCGCAAAACGTGCTGTACGGTTCGGCATCGCCCATTACCAAAGGTGTGGGTTACGTCATGCAGGTTACCGGCTGTACCCTGGCCGATGCCGTGCAAATGGCCAGTACCAATCCGGCAAGGCTTTATAACCTGAACGACCGCGGAACACTGGAACCCGGAAAACGTGCTGACATCGTGCTGTTTACACTGGAAAATTTTCAGGTGAATATTCAGGAAACGTGGGTGAAGGGAAAGAAGGTGTATGAAAATTCCAAATAACAATATTCAAATAGCAAATAGATAGCAAATACCAAAAGACAAATAATTCACAAATTTCAAAAATCAAAAGGCAAACAAATGGTTTATTTAAAATCAAATGAATATGAATCAGGAAGATTTAGTTGAAGAAGGAAAACCGGTTTATGATTTGGAAGAAAGAACTTTTCAATTTGCAAAAAGAGTTCGTATTTGGGTGAAAAAACTTCCCAGGTCAATAGCCAATGACGAAGATGCCAGGCAATTGATAAAAGCTTCCGGTTCGGTTGGTGCTAATTATATTGAAGCGAATGAAGCCTTGAGTAAAAAAGATTTTATTTTTCGATTACGAATTTGCAGAAAAGAAGCAAAAGAA
>CAZXHP010000258.1:0-1294 GCA_964639655.1 uncultured Mariniphaga sp. | reverse complement strand
GCCGCAGTTGGCCCGGGGCTTTTTCTCATAGGCTACAACATTGGAACCGGAAGTGTAACCACAATGGCCAAAACAGGCGCCGAACACGGCATGGAACTGTTCTGGGCGCTAGTGCTGTCGTGTATTTTTACCTTCGTGCTGATGGTGGCCTACGGAAAGGTGACCCTTGTTTCGGGGAAAACGGCCCTGACCAACATTAAACACGAATTCAAATACGGCTGGGTGCTGGCACTTTATATTTTAATTGCACTGATAATCGGCGAGTTGCTGGCGCTTATGGGCGTGATGGGCATTGTGGCCGATTTGGTGCAGGAAGCTATTCGCCTGTTGTTTAACGAGCGGATAGTGGGCCGCGGCTGGATTATCCTGGTGCTTGCCACCAGTTTGTACCTGCTGTTGTGGTTTGGTCAATACAAAACTTTTGAAAAAGTGCTCACCTTTTTCGTAATCTTTATGGGCCTTTCCTTTATTGTAGTCTTTTTTATGGTCAGCCCTAATTTATCGGTAATTGCCAAAGGTTTGGTACCTGGGATTCCCGACACACCCGGAGCCATGGGTTTAGTGGCTGCCATTGCCGGAACCACCTGTTCGGCAGCGGTGTTTATTATGCGAAGCACGGTTGTGGCCGAAAAAGGCTGGGGTATTAAAAACCTGAAAGAAGAAAAAAAGGACGCTTTCGTTTCCGCTGCTATGATGTTGTTTCTGAGTGGGGTGATTATGGCCGTAGCTGCCGGAACACTCCATGTGATGGGACTGAAACTGGAAAATACCGTGGAAATGATTCTCCTGTTTGAACCCATTGGAGGAAATGCCGCTGCTTTTATCCTGATATTGGGAATTGTGGGTGCCGGATTATCCACCATCTTCCCCATTGTGCTGATTGCGCCCTGGCTGATTGCCGACTATACCGGAAAACCACGAAATATCCATTCCACTCAGTCGCGGATGCTCATTTTTGTGGCTATGCTGTTTGCGTTTGGCACCGTATTTCTGGAACAACGTCCGCCGGCGCTGATGGTATTTTCACAGGCATTTCAGGCTGTTATTCTGCCCGCGGTGGCTATTCCGATTCTGTTGCTGATAAACCGGGCCAAACTTATGGGTATCAACAAGGCTTCAATTCGGGAAAATATCGGAATATGGGCGGTGGTCATCTTTTCGTTTGTAACTACGTATTTTGCAATAACTGAACTATTTTAATAAGGAAAATGAAAGAAATAAAGACAGAAAATCTCAACGTAAAAATCTTTGTAAACAAAGATGAAATGGGAAAAGCTGCGGCCATTTCCGTAGC
>CAZXHP010000257.1:0-4781 GCA_964639655.1 uncultured Mariniphaga sp. | reverse complement strand
GCTGCCGGGTCATTGGCAAATACTTCCACAGAAGGTAAAATGGCCCGTACATCAGCCACAACCATGCCGGGAAAAATACCTTCCTTGTTTAAGGCTTTGCCGGAAGCTTTTACCATCATTCGGCCCCTTTCGGGTGCATAGAGCAGAAATGGCTTGTCTTTGAGATCCGGATGCAGTCTGACCATTCGGTCTGTGGCAAAGTACGGGAACCATATAGAAAGGTAACGCCTAAGCATAATGTTTTTTTCTCTTTGCGATTTCTGAATCAGGAACAATTTGCTTTTGAGCGGGAAGATGCCTGAATGTTCCGTTCCGCCACCCGATTTGCCACACGCCCGGTTTACCGTTGCGTATTTTTTCCAGTTCAACTTCCCAGCGGGGAAATCCCACACCGGGAAGCTCGTCGGGCAACCGGCTTGCTACCGGGCTGATTTTCCATCTCGACACGCAGGCCAGCGTATTATTTGTGTAAGGTTGATGGCGGTGCAAAAAGCCGGTCACCCGGCTCTCGCCAACGGCCAGTTGTAATCTTCTCGATTCAGCAAAACTGATATTCCGTAACTCACCCACAACGGCCGCAAGTGAGGTGCATTTCAGCGCCTGTTCCATCACCCAAAGCGCATCTTTGTCCCGCCTGACATCGATGAAAATGACACGGTGCGGTTCAATACCGAAAAACTTCAACGCAGGAGCGAACAGTTTGCGGCCGGCGCTTATCCAAAGGCAAATACCTCCCTTTTTCAGAAGTGTGCTCAATAATCCGGAGATAAAACCATTGGCTGCAGCGGAACACACTTCGGTGGGGCTGATAAATTCATGTATGGCTCCGGCAGGGAAAACACCACCGGGAAAGGAGGCATTCACCGGCCCCAGTCCAAAATCAGGCTGCCCGCTGTCCGGCCCGGTACTGAATCCTTCCATCGCCAGTAGCTTCTCTTTCAATTGCCTGATAATTTCTTTTTTTCCCGTCAACCCGTTCATAATTAAAAAAATATTCCTAAATTTGTTATTATTAATAACAATTCGTTGTTTATAAATATAACAAATGAATAGTAAATCGCAAAAAATATTCTTCGCGGGGAATATTAAATTTCTGCGGGAAAGGAAAAAAATGAGCCAGGAAGCCCTTGCTTCAACACTGGGGTTAACCCGTGCAAAACTTGCTGCCATTGAAGCCGGCAACACAAAATCGCCGCAACCGGAAGATTACCTGGGTTTTTCGGAATTTTTTAAAATAAGTATCGATACGTTGCTGAAAATCGATCTTTCGAAACTGGGCGAACTGAAAATGCGGGATCTCGAGGCCGGAAACGATGTTTACATCCGCGGCGGGAACCTGCGGGTGCTGGCCATTTCGGTTGACCGGTCGAACAACGAGAATGTGGAGTATGTGCCGGTAAAAGCAAAGGCCGGGTATATGGCAGGCTACAACGACCCGGAGTTTATTGCAGGCCTGCCGAAATATTCGCTTCCGAATCTGCCTTCCCGGGGAACATTCCGTATTTTTCCCTCCACCGGCGATTCCATGCTGCCTGTTCCCGAAGGCAGTGACATTATTGCACAATATGTGCCGGACTGGACAACCATCAAGCCCGAAACTCCCTGTATTGTCATTCTGAAAGGGCAACAGGATTTTGTGTTTAAAATGACGACGGTAAACCCGGACGGTACCATTTTTTTTAAATCGCTTAACCCGGAGTATCAGCCTTACGCGGCAGAAGCCGCCGACGTGATGGAAATATGGCAGTTTTATGCTTATACCAGCCGGAAATTCCCCGAGGCCCGCCCTGAAATGGCGACTATCCTGGCAGCCATAAAAAACCTGGAGGAAAAAGTCGGGAAGAAATAATCAGGGCTTGCAATATGTGCTGTCGGGACTTCGAAGATCTCAAGTATTACCCCAACTTCACCGCTCAGCTAAATTGGCTGTTGGCGGTTCGTTGTTTATTTTTTCCGTTTGTAATGCAACTGCGTTAATCCTGTATCAAATGTTTTTGCAGTCACCAATTCAAGTAACTGTTCAGGTCTTCCGTCTTTAAATAATTTTGTTCCACCGCCTAACAATATTGGAATGACTGAAATAATAAATTCATCGATGAGGTCATTTTTTAAAAGTTCATTGATAATTTCCGCCCCACCGTCACAGTAAATGTTTTTTCCGTTTTTGCTCTTAAGTTGATGCACTAATTCAGTGAGATCTCCGGTATAGAACTTTATTTTGCCATCATCCGGTCTTTCGGTTCTTGTTATCACATATACGTCTCTATCTCCATTATCGTAATGAGAAGAACCAATTTCTTTAACCACATAATCATAGGTTTTTCGGCCAATAATAATGGTGTCAATCGTCGAAGTAAACGCTGCATAACCATAATCTTCGCCTTCTTTTTCAACTAATTTTAAGAAGCTGAGGTCGTCATTTGGCTTTGCAATATAACCATCCAAACTTGTTGCAATAAAAAGTGATAATTTTCGCATTTGTCTTTTGTTTTAAAATTTCTCCCTATTGATTGTCGAGTCCGTCTCCTTTCAGTTTCCAAAACGAATGAACAAAGGAGACCAGTTTTTTAAGAGGTTTAATTTCTGTGTATTCCATCAGTTTTGTGAAATTGTGCTATCATCCGGCATAATGTCGTTTATAAAATCCAATAAAATTGTTGTCAATTGCCTTGGCGTACTTATCATTGGTAAATGTCCGCTGTCAATTTTTACTGTTTTATCCGCATTTAAATTTTTAGCCATTTTGTCTTGTAATGATGATGGCATTGATTTGTCATGTGTAAGTTTAATATAAAGCCGGTTGACG
Organism: uncultured Mariniphaga sp.; assembly: GCA_964639655.1. GTDB lineage: Bacteria > Bacteroidota > Bacteroidia > Bacteroidales > Prolixibacteraceae > Mariniphaga. The sequence continues at coordinate 1,975 of CAZXHP010000257.1, read as the reverse complement.
TTTGGCAAGTCATAATTAATTTTGGTCATATACAGCGCTTTTGATTCCGGGGTAAATTCATTTACAATGTTCTGTGTTTGTTCTGCTGTTAAATCATTACACAAGCCGTCTTTTATTTGATTTACAGGCGGTTTTGTGCCAAAAACTTTTAGAACCAGAGGCATAATTAAGTTGTTTGGAAAAGGCAGTGAAGAAACAAACGAATTTCCGCTTTTCGGAATAACTGAACTTATGGCAATAAAACCTCTAACTCTGTTATCAAATTGATTTGCAATTTTTAATGCTACAAAAGCCCCAATTGAGTGTGCTACAAGAATAAATTTGTGTTGATCCCATTTTTTTATTTGGTCTGTTATTGTGTTTACATAGTCAGTGAACGACAATTTATTGTTCGCATTGCCAACTGATTTTCTATTTGGAAAATCGACAGCTAAGACCGGCACCCTGAGTTCCTTTTTTAAGGAGTTCCATATAGAGCTGTTTAAACCCGCCCCGTGTATAAAAACTATTCCTATGCCATCATTCATTTTCTTTCCTTCAAAAGTTTTTTATTAATTCTATTTGTTTTCTTCTTTCAATTCTTACTTTATCCAAATCAACTCGTCTTTGGTATTTGTAAATATTCATGATTTAGCTTATTACATGGATTTTAACAAATGGAATAGGAGTATCGAAAGTGGCAATTTCCATACCTCGGATTTCTGAAAGGATTCCTTCCAAATATCCACGCTTTTTGTATGCTTTAAAATTTTGGTAATGGCTTGTAGCTTTTTGGTCAAGCCACAAAAGAAACTTTTGTTGTATAGTTTCGGGCCGGGAGAATCCACAAACCACGATTTTATCCGATATTTCCTGCATCTTCTTCATCAGATAAATTGAATCTGACCACGGAATAACATGAAAAAATAAGCTGGCAATTGCATAATCGTACCTCCCTGAGTGCTGATAACTGCTGTCGAGTTTTTCGCACCTAAAATCTATATTGGTAAGATTCATTGCTCGCTTTTGTTGAATTGCAGCATCAATAAACGGTTTTGACTTGTCTATTCCCAATCCGTATTTTATGCGTGATGAAAGCTTAAAAAGCAGATCTCCGTTTCCGCAACCAAACTCAATTACGGTGGAATTTGGTTCAATCAAATTCATCATTTGATTTCTTATTGGAGCAAGATTATTTTCGGCCTTTAATTTCATTCAGAATATCGATTTTACCACACCACCATCTGCCTTTACTGCAGCTCCGTTAGTTGCCGAGGCCAATGGACTGGACAGGTAAACAACCATAGCAGCTACTTCCTCCACGGTAGCAAACCGCTGGAGTAAAGAGGTGGGTCGGGCTGTTTTAAAGAATTCTTTTTCCACTTCCTCCGGCGTGCTGCCGTTGTCGTCGGCCAGTTTGCCGATAAAATCCTCAATCCCCTCGGAACGGGTAGGTCCGGGAAGAACAGTATTTACGGTCACTTCACTTCCTTTTGTGAGTTCGGCCATGCCACGGCTGATGGCAAGCTGCATGGTTTTGGTTGCTCCGTAATGAATCATTTCTTCCGGGGTATTGATGGCCGATTCGCTCGAAATAAAGATGACTCTTCCCCAGTTCTTTTCCAGCATTTTCGGGAGATAATGACGGGACAAACGCACACCGCTTAAAACATTCACCTCGAACATTTTTAGCCATTCCTCATCTGAAATTTCCGTAAACGGCCGGGGCTCAAATATTCCCAGATTGTTAATCAGGATATTAACTGACGGAATTTGCTCGATGAGCCGTTGCACTTCTTCTTTTTTTGAAAAATCGGCAGCAATACCGGTTGCTTTATCCCCAAACTCCTGCTTCAGTGCGTTCACGGCGATGTTTACTTTTTCAGGCGTCCGGCCGTTTAATATGACTGACGTTCCTTCTTTCAGTAATTTTCGGGCAATGGCATAACCAATGCCTTGTGTGGAGCCACTTATAAAAGCTTTTTTATTTGCTAAT
>CAZXHP010000256.1:0-4807 GCA_964639655.1 uncultured Mariniphaga sp. | reverse complement strand
ACGACCTCGTCGTCCCGAACGACGCGCGCTACCGGGCTGCGCTATACCCCGTTTTAAACAATATAGCTTATGCCATGCTGCTTTTGTATTTTTAAGAACGCTTTTTTCAAAACCGCTGCAAATTTAAACTTTTTTAGATAAACAGTAACTTTTGTCGCTGAAAAAGTCGGCCAACTTTGCAAATTCACCGGAATTGTCGTCAGTTTACTTTTTCCTTAACATTTCAGATTTGTGTAAAACCAATTCCAAATGAAACATATCAAACTTTTGTTCGTTATCTGATTTTTTATAAGAACATTATTTCTATATTTGTAAAAGCAAAATACAATTAAAATTGACTTAAAAATGAATGTAATAATCACTTCATCGGGAAACAGCCTTAAATCGAAATTCGATTTAAGATTTGGCCGCTCAGCCTGGCTGTGCCTCTACAATACGGCAACGCAGAAATTTGATTTTTGGGAAAATGAGAACAAAGACATTAATGGCGGTGCGGGGACAAAAACCGCCGAAAAAGTTGCCGAACTGGGTGCCACCCAGGTGATATCAGGAGATTTTGGTCCGAAAGCGAAAGCACTTCTGGAAAAACTAAAAATACAAATGGTTATTCTGGACGAAACCAATCAAACTGTAGGCAGTATCATCGAAAAAATAGCGAAAAACAAGAAACAACACTAACTTTTTAGGTTATGAAGAGAAAATACGCAGTCCCGGTTGACCAAAACGGCATACTGGATGCCCATTTTGGCCATTGTAAATATTTTGCACTACACGAAGTAGAGAAAAATGAAATCACCACCACTGAAATGGTTCAGCCACCACCTCACGAACCGGGCTTGTTGCCCCGCTGGCTGGCTGATTTGGGAGTAACCGATGTGCTCGCAGGCGGCATGGGAAACCGCGCTGTTCAACTGTTTAACCAGCAGGGAGTGAATGTGTTTGTGGGAGCACCGCAGTTAAAAGCGGAAGAGCTGGTAAACGGTTACCTCGGCAACTCCATTGAATTTTCAGCCAATTACTGTGACCATTGAAAGGGAGAAGAATTTGATGGAGATTGATGGAGATTGATCGGATTGGCGGTTTAAGGTTGGTTCTCCGGCATCAAAAGAATAATACCATGCAGTTAGCGATAGCCAGCGGAAAAGGCGGAACAGGAAAAACCACTGTGGCAGTGTTTCTTTTTCATTTTTGGGCAAAATACAAAAACAGGAGCGTGCAACTTGTTGATTGCGATGTGGAAGAACCCAATGCAGCCTTGTTTCTTTCTCCGCTGAGAATGAAAAACAAAAAAACTGTATATCAATACATCCCGGAAATCGACACACGGGTTTGCACATTTTGCAAAAAATGCAGCGAGTGGTGTGCATTCAATGCCATTTCGATCGTTGCCAACCGAAAATTTGCAGAAGTGGACAACAGTCTCTGTCATTCATGCGGCGCCTGCCTGGTGGCTTGTCCAGAAAATGCCCTTACCGAAAAACCTCACCCGCTGGGCGCCATAACCCATTATATAACTGAAGACGGGAATTTTTTTTCCGAAGGTCGCCTCGAAGTGGGTTCAGCAATGCAAACCATGCTCATAAAAGCATTAAAAAAAGAGGTGAGAAAGAAGGAAAACATTACCATTCTCGACTCCCCTCCCGGAACCAGTTGTCCGGTGGTAGAAACTGCTGCTGATGCAGATTATGTTATTTTAGTTACAGAGCCCACACCTTTTGGTCTGCACGATCTGAAGATAACTGTAGAACTTTTACATGAACTGCAAAAGCCTTTTGGCGTAGTGGTTAACAAAGCCGGATTGGGTTCAACTGATGTTTACGCTTTTCTTGAAGAAAATAACATCGAATTGCTGGGCGAAATACCGTTTTCAAGGGAGTTTGCCCGCAGGTATTCGGCAGGTGAGTTATTAAAAGAAATTCCGCAGGAACTGGAAAAAATTTACCGGAATATTATTGAAAGTGTATTGAAATCGACACAAAAAACGGTGGAGGCGTGAAAGAAATAACCATACTCAGCGGGAAAGGGGGAGCCGGAAAAACAAGCGTTGCAGCCGCTTTCGCGTCGCTGGCAAAAAATACTGTGTATTGCGACAATGACGTGGATGCTGCCGATTTACACCTCATTTTCAATCCGGAAATACAGGAAAAACACGATTTCAGCAGTGGCAGCAAAGCGGTAATCGACCCTGAAAAATGCTCGGTTTGCGGGCTGTGCACAGAACATTGCCGCTTCGATGCCATTCACCTGAATAAAAACGGAATTCCTGAAGTCAATCCGTTTCAGTGCGAAGGCTGCCGGCTTTGCGAACGCATTTGTCCTGAACAGGCAATCACTTCAATTCAGTTCAACAACAATAAATGGTTTGTCTCCAAAACACGTTTCGGGCCGCTGATACATGCCCGCATGGGTGCCGGAGAGGAAAACTCGGGTCGTTTGGTTACTGAAATCCGGAAAAAAGCAAAGGAAATTGCGGCGGAATCCACAGCAGATTTTATTATTAACGACGGTCCTCCCGGCATTGGCTGCCCGGTGATTGCCTCTGTAACCGGCACCGGTAAAGTGCTGCTGGTTATCGAACCCTCGCTGTCGGGCCTGCACGATGCCAAAAGGTTATTTCGCCTGGTTAATTCTTTTCATATTCCGGTGGAAGCGGTTATCAACAAATTTGATGTCAATGAAGAATTAACCCTTGAGACCGAAAAATTTCTGAATGAGCATCAGATTCCGTTACTTGGGAAAATTCCTTTCGATACGGTACTGGTTGAATCGATGGTAAACGAACAGACCATCGTGGAATTTGATCCCGGGAACAGAATCAGTACAGCCATAAAAAGTATCTGGAAACAACTTTCTGAAAATTAACCCGAATATTCAATTTCTGTTGCGTTTTTAAAAAAAATGGTAAACTTTACGGCAACTTGAAAAAGCGTAATTTATGAAACTTCCTGAAAAAGTATCGACACACAATTTTTGGTCATTCCTGTGGCATGCCGGCTTTCTGGCACTGGCCAAAAATTTTATGGATGTGGACACCGTTATCCCGGCCATGCTGGTTGAAGCTGGTGGCGGAGCGCTGCACATAGGTATTATGACGGCCATTATGCTGGGTGGCGCCAGTTTTACACAGCTTTTTTTTGCACCTTACCTAAGCAATAAAACCTTCAAAAAAAAATATTTGCTTGGAGGCATTAACACCCGAATTTTTGCCCTGGCCGGATTGGGCGGCCTGCTTTTTTTACTGAAACAAGACCAGGCCGGGTATGTTTTGTGGCTGGCTTTTCTTTTTATTACCCTGTTTTCGCTGGCCGGAGCTTTTGCCAACGTAAGCTACTTCGACATTCTGGGAAAATCGGTAAACCCCGAAAAAAGAAAAACCTTCTTTTCGTCGAACCAGATTATTTCAGGGGTTATTGTTTTAGGTGCCGCTTTCCTGGTAAAAAAAGTGCTCGTGTGGAAGGATTATCCGGTAAACTATGCACTCATGTTTTTCATTGGCGGAGCTTTGTTGCTGATTGCCTCGGGCGGTTTCTGGAGCATCCGCGAAACGGTTCCGTCAACCATGAAAATATCGGGAGTGAAAAACTTTTTGAGCGTGCTGAAACAGGAACTGAAATCGAACAAAAAACTGTTGTATTTTCTCGGATTCATCAACACACAGGGTATTGCCATTTCATTTTTACCGTTTGTTATTTTATATGCCAAAGAAACCTTCCATACCCAAAGCAGCGACACGGGAAACTTCCTGCTGTTTAAGGTAATCGGGATTGTTTTTGTGAGCCTGCTGGTTTTGCTGGGTGCAAAAAAGCTGAAATACAATGTGTTACTTTACAGCAATGTTCTGCTGTCGCTTTTCCTGGGAGTAATGGCATGGGGAATTTCCGGAATCGACGGTCTGAAATACATTTTTGTGGCGGGCGGCGTGGTTTATTCACTTTACACCATGAGCATGAACGGCCTTTTGCTGGAAATATCGGGCACTGAAAATCGCGCGCTTTACACAGGCTTTGCCGGGGCAGGCAACATACTTCCGGCCCTTTTTCCTTTACTGGGCGGAACATTGATTCAACTCTTCGGATTCAGTGCATTTTTTGCCCTGTTTATGATTATTATTGCCTCGGCTGCCTTTTTTATATTTAAAATCGATTGTAAAACATGAAGATAACTATTCTTACCGAAAACTGTGCCGGCGGACGGTTTCTGGCTGAACACGGCTTGTCGTACCTTATTGAAACCGACGAACAAAAAATTTTATTCGACACCGGTCATTCCGATGTTTTTCTGAAAAATGCCCGGCAAATGGGTATCGACATCGAAAAGGAAATAAAAACGGTTGTACTCAGCCACGGCCACTGGGATCATGGCGACGGACTGCGCTACCTGAAAAACAAACGGTTGATTACCCACCCGGCAGCTTTTAACAGGCGATTTCGCAAAAAAGATTTTTCGCCTGTGGGCCTGTCGATTAGCAAGACCGGGATTGAAAACCGGTTTGAATTGACCGAAACCAAAAAACCGCTGCAACTTTCCGACCATCTGATTTACCTCGGAGAGATTCCCAAACTGAACAGTTTTGAAGCCCAAAGCACGTCTTTCGTTGACGATTTTCGAAACGACGATTTTATTCCTGATGACTCTGCGCTGGCAGTCCTTGTAAAAAACCGGCTGGTGGTAATCACCGGATGTTCGCACCCGGGCATTTGCAATATTGTTGAACACGCCAAAAAAGTAACTGGTATTCAAAAAGTAACGACAGTTTTAGGCGGCTTTCATTTAAAAGAGCAAAACGAACAAACCCGGAAAACCATCG
>CAZXHP010000255.1:3320-4813 GCA_964639655.1 uncultured Mariniphaga sp. | reverse complement strand
GCGAGTTCTCCCGGAGGGATTCTCCGTGGGAGTCCTTCTGGCCTTCGGAGCATCGAACACCCTTATAAATTAACAATTATAATGCGATGAAAACCTGTCGGTAAAAATATTCAGCTGCCGGTACCGAAAAGAAGGGATAAAATAACATCGTATGGATAACAAAAAACCGGAAATTTTTGCATAAATTATCGCAGTTATTTTTTTACTTTTAAAATGATTTTCACTTTTACCTCAACCAATAAGATTATGAAAATACTTTCTATCCTGAAACCTTCCCGATTATCCCTGTTGTTCTTTTTTCTTTTCCCGTTTTTCGCATGGGCGCAAAATTTGTCGGGTTTCCAAATTTTAGGTGCCGAGAATACCGGAAAAAACACAATTGAAAAAAAATTACAATTTAACGGCTACACCAACCATTGGCACGACGACTATACCCAATGGCACAGGTATGGCAATTTGTTTAAAATTGCCCTGCCCGATTTGCATCCCACAATACTGCAAAGCAAGGTTGACATTGCCGAAGATTTGAAACTGCCCGGTTTGATCATGCAGGAAGGGTTTCTTTCGGAATTGTTTTCGATCCCCTACAAAACCATCGAAAACCCGGCACTGGATGAATTGGAAAAAACACTGGCGCAAGGAAATACCCTGGTTATTACCAATCCCGAAACAAAAGTTGGCCGGGAACTGGAAAACAGAGCGAAAGCTGTTTTTGAATGGGCAGACAATTTACCCAGTCATCAGTTCGGGGCAGCCAATTTGGAAAGGATTAAAGCTTTTTATCTTGTAAACGGAGACAACTATTTATTTGTTATTTCATCATCCTCAAAAGAACAGATAAGCCAGTTGCAATCATTAATCAAAAACACCAAAAATATTTTGGAAAAATACAATTTACATAAAGGATGGTTTGGTGCTGCAACATTATTAAAAAGTGTAACCTGTTCTCCGGGTCACCCTTTGGAGTTAATCGGAATTGGTATGAACGAAGGAAATTCGTGGTTTATTTTTGATGGATACATGGATTTTCTGGCTAAAAAGGAACTGGAGAACTGGGTGAGTGAAGTGAATCTCCCGGTTGTTGCCGATGTTGGTTTTTCTCCCATTTACGGATGTTGCGATTATGAAGGGTTGCAAGTACAGGATATGGCCACCAAACAAGCCTGGATTGATTATGCCCGTAAAAAGGGAGGGTATGCATTTCGTCCGGTTTATGATCCGGAAAGCGATAATTTTCAGTTTGACGGTTACATCGCCCATGAAGGAAACAAGGAACAGATTGATAATGAGGAAATCCCTTTTATAAACAAAACAGGCATGTTGAGCGGGAACCTAACGTCTTCGATGGTGCTGTTCATTGAAAAGGAAAAACCACTCACTAATGAATCCATCTGGGAAGCGATTATGAACCGGAAAGAAGTGGCTGTACTGGAACAGGCAAAAATGATGGGACCGGCTGAATACAGAAATGCATTGCAACTTCTGTATCTGGA
>CAZXHP010000255.1:0-3220 GCA_964639655.1 uncultured Mariniphaga sp. | reverse complement strand
GTGAAAGTAAATGCTTTGGGCACCACGTCGGAAGGTCAGTTGGGAGTCGGGAAAGCAGAAGGCAGACCTTATGTTTATGAAGTGGATTTAAATAGCGATGGGATCGGTGAATACCGGATGGAAAACGACTCGGTGCAGGTTACCTTGCTAAGAACCGGCGCCAGGGTAATCGAGTATATCGTAAAAAGCAAAAACGATAATGTGCTGTTTAAAGTATGGCCCGAGAAGGCCGAAAACCACAAAAGCCCGTTTCGCATGAACAGGTTTTACCCCTACGGCGGATTTGAAGATTTTCTCGGACAGGCCAGCATGGAAACCCACCGCGTGTATGATGCCAGAATTATTCAAAAAGAAGGAGACTTTGTGCAGGTTGAAATGGAAACCGATTATTTTGGGAACCACCTCAAAAAAATATTTACGTTGTACGGAAATTCACCGTTGCTCGAGGTCAGGTTTGAACTGAATTTTAAAAACCGGGAAGCAAATGTGCTGGGGCCGCAACCAATTCTCGAACTGGGTAAAAACCATGGAACCGAAGACGTATTTACAGTGCCGGCTCTGGAGGGACTGAAAGAGTACCGAATGCGGCCGGAAGAATATTACGGACAGGCCATCGATGTTATGGAAGGATGGAATGCCGGGCATGACACCGTGGAAGACATATCGTTTGTTGGCGCATTCCCGGTTAATCAGCCCCATTTCCTTCACATGTGGATGAATCACCCCAGGAATACCGATGCACCTCATTATTACGTTGAGTTCCAGCCATGGACACCGATTATCCAAAAAAGTAAAATGTATTTTTCTTACTATTTATGGGGCAGTGCAGGAACCTGGAAAAATGGGGTTAATGAACTGAGAAAAAGAAATTTAATAACTAAAAGAAATAATAACTGAAGATATTGATTTTATCACCTTAATTAAAAAAAAGAAAATTATGAAAAACCAAAAAATCTATCTGATTTTAGCAACTTTTGTTTTTTTATTAAGTTCCTGCGGTAAAACTTCCAGAGTAGAAAATATACCAGTAAATGAAAAAGAATATAAGGTTTATTCAATTTCATTGAACAAGATTTGCAAGGAATGGGATGGTCAATGGCAAGGTATTACAGTTGCTTCTGATGGGAACTGTTATTTCGGTACATCTACACATTCTGCTGCACATGGTGCCGGATTTCACAAGTTTAATCCCGAAACCAAAGAACACACTCTATTGGCAGAAGATATGACCATAGTTCTTGGCGAAGGTAATACGCCATCGCAACAGGGTAAAATTCATAGCCCGATTGTTGAGCACGATGGATGGCTTTATTTCACAACTCATCTCTCTAATTATTGGCCAAAAGGGATTGAGGACTACACGGGGGCTCATGCTGTTGGTTATGAAATGAAAACAGGAAAATTCAGAGATTTCGGTATTATTCGCCCCAGGTATTCAACTTATTCCGCAATTAATATTGATCCGGTTAGAAAAAAATTGTATGTGTTTGTAGTGCCATTTTTGGATGAACTTGTAGAAGCTGACGGCAGCCATCTTTACAGTGTAGATATCGAGACGGGAGAAATGAAGGATTTGGGATTGGTTGCTGAAAAACGCAGTGCTGCGTCAAAAACTTTCTTTATCGATCATGAAGGGAATTGTTGGTTTACGCTATGGAAAAGGAATCAACATTTACATGATGATGAAAATACAGGTCCTTATCAGCCTTTTTATGAAAACGATAACGGCAATCTGTATTGTTACCGACCTGCTCTGGATAAAATTGAAACATATTATGATGTGCTTCCTTACGGTGAGCTGATTGACGGAACGCCTGTGACTGAAGAGTCGTACAGAAAAGAACGTGCCTGGACCTGGTCTGATGTGTTGCCGGGAAGTGGAAATAAAAAATGTTTGTTTACCATGGGAACCTGGGGCGGAGGTGATGAAAGATTATGGATATTTGATCCGTCAAAAGATATTGAATCCGGAGAAGCATTTCAACCTATAGCTTACATTGGCTCAACCTTTTTGCATACTGCGTTAGGTGGCGACCGGGTTTATTTTGTTCAATATGAAGATTTGGAAGATGAGCGGGCAACAGGTGCTGAATTTGAAAGGGAGAGCGATCCGGATGTTGTTGGATATGATGAAAGTCTTCATTTGAGAAGTGTTTCAATAACAGGAGGTATTGATCAAAAAGTTACAGATCATGGTAAAATTGTTGATCAGGATGGACGTGCCTTAAGATTTACCAACTCACTGGCAGCAGATGATAAAGGGCGGGTTTTTATAAATGGCAGTTTTTATGTGAATTCACTTAAAGAGGCTTCGTTCCAAATTCTGTTTTATACACATCCCGGAGAAAATATTTATAAGCTGGTGAAGCGGGGAGAATTTTTTGCAGTTTTTGATACAACAATAAAATAGTGCTGAAACTGATAAAGAAGTTTCATGCAAAATTGTACTTAATTGGAAGAAAGTTTCCGTAATTCCTGCTTATGTGGGAACATGCGTAAAAAGGCACCTTTATTATTATAAGTCAACTTCCGATGTAAAACTTTAGTAAAGAAAAAAAATGAAAACAAAAAAATTACTGATTCTTTTATTGATCCTGGTTTATGCATGTTCGAATGAGACTGCAACGATTGAAGAAACAGAGAAAAATTTTTACACTTATCCTTTTTCGGATCCGGATCTTGTACCGCGACCTGATCGCAATTATTATCCTTACTTCAGATTTGATGGATACAGCCAGGATTCAATAGCTGTCGAATGGAAAGTTATTGAAATGGAGAATGCGTACATAAAAGTTCATATTATGCCTGAGATTGGCGGCAAAATATGGGGTGCCATCGAGAAATCGACCGGGAATGAATTCATTTATTACAATTCAGTTGTTAAATTTCGCGATATCGCAATGAGAGGGCCCTGGACATCAGGAGGCATCGAATTTAACTTTGGCGTGATAGGGCATTCTCCCCATGTTTCAACCCCTGTTGATTATAAAATAAGAAATAATGATGACGGAAGTGTCAGTTGCTTTATCGGAGGGATTGAGTTATTTACAAGAACACGCTGGGAGACGGAAATTAATCTTCAACCAGATAAAGCATATTTTACCACAAATACCAAATGGAACAATTCAACACCTGTAATGCAACCCTATTATAATTGGAGCAATGCTGCTTACCAGGCTGAAGGTGATCTGGAATTTATATTCCCCGGTAATACCAGGAT
>CAZXHP010000254.1:0-4819 GCA_964639655.1 uncultured Mariniphaga sp. | reverse complement strand
GGATTGGGATACAGCTCCGGGCCAAAAAAGTCTCCGGTTAGCGATTTGCTGCCGGTTGTCAGAAAAGAAGCCTGTGGTGCAACGTCGAATAAAACGGGAAAATCTTTCACTTCTCCGTCAAAATAACCGTCGCAGGCCGAAGGTGCAGTGTTGTTCCGCATGGCAACTCTCATTCGAGTGTTTCCTGTTGCATTGGCTGGAATGGTGATGCCGGAAGTTACCGTTCCTTTTTTGTTGTTCATGGCCAGCAGGGTTTCGTCAGCGTCGTCAAAATCGCCATCGCCGTTCAAATCTACCCAGATTCTCCAGAAATTGCGGTTTTTCGGATCATTCGGGCTTAACGACACCGAATAGTTTTGGCCCGGAGCTAACGAAACAGTATTGGCCGAAAGGGAATAACCGCTGCCTGCTGTGGAACTATTTAATACATTACCTATTGTAATATTCTGTATATAATCAGAGGAACTGTTTACTGCGACCGGAGTGCAATAATCTTGAGATGTGTTTTCAGTTACGGTAATGTATTTTGTTTTTACTATTTCGGAAGGTTCGAACCCCTCTTTTGTTACCACTAAACTGACATAAAATTCACCTGAAGAGTGGTAGGCGATCAAAGGATTCGGATCCGAACTTCTGTCGGGTGTCCCACCGGGAAATTCCCACAGCCATGAAGTAGGTTCATTTGAAGACAAATCGGTAAACTGGATGCTTTCGCCAGGTTCAACCTGTGTTCTGCTGGCTGAAAAACCGGCAACAGGAGGTTGTGGCAAAGCCTCTTCAATCTGAAGGGTATAATCTTTTACTTCTCCGTTGGAAAATGTTTCACAGGCACTTGGAACAGCGTCTCTTTTCATGGAAATACGCATGCGGATGGTTCCGCTCACATCTGCCGGTATGGAGATTGAGCCCGATACGGTACCCCTGGCGCGTGCGCTGGTGTAAACAAGCTCACCCGGATCGTCAAAATCATAATCTCCGTTGAAATCCATCCATATACGCCAGTACTGGTTTTGCCAGCGGTTAAGGAATCCGGGGGTAAGTGAGAAATTGACATTTGTTCCGGCATCCGCATTAAAAGAAACGGATTCAGATAAGTCCTGATAGCCTGTTGTTCCCGTTGAGTTGGATGGATGAGATTGATTGCCAACAGTTACAGAAGCAATCCATTCTTCAGAGGCATTGCCATTAGACGAGCAATACTCCGGTAATTTTTCTTCAACAGTTATAAAGTTTTCCACCGTTTTGGTATCCGAACCACCGGCATTCGCAACTGTGAGTGTGACTCCGTAATTTCCAGGTTTGTCATATCTGACAGAGGGGGTTTTCATCGTTGATGTCGACGGTGTTCCTCCTTCAAATTTCCAGGACCATGATTCCGGTGAGTTTTTTGACAAATCTTCAAATTGGGCGGTTTCTCCTTCTTCAAGAGCAGTAACCGCTGCTGTAAAATCTGCTTCGGGAACAGCAATTCTTTCGGTCCAGGTATATGTGGTAGCGGCCGAAGCTATATTACCGCATTCGTCGGTAGCCACATACGTAAAGGTCTGGCTTCTTTCGTCTCCGTTAATAATAATATCGCCGGGTGTGCAGGTTAATGTTACCTCGCTGCACTCGTCAAAAGCTGTTACTTCTTTATTACAGGTTGGAGGTTCAGGATTATGTCCCAGGTTTTGATCAGAGGGAACATTTGCCAATACCGGGGGCGTCAGGTCTTCTGTCCAGGTATAGGTTGTACCGGCAGAAACGGTATTTCCGCATTCGTCGGTAGCCGTATAGGTGAAGGTCTGCCTTCTTTCGCAACCGTTCACCAAAATTTCACCGGGTTCGCAGGAAACTGATGCTTCACTGCATCCGTTGATTGTTGTTACTTCTGAATCACAGGTTGGCAATTCGGGGTTTTGCCCCAGGTTTTTACTGGCAGGAACATTAACCAGTTCAAATGTTGGTGTTAATTTCAAACAATTCCCGTATTCATCGAGGGGCCCCAGAGTCGGGTCTGAGTCATCACCATCCGGCTCATCCGGACAATTACAGGTTTCAGGTTTTTCACCCAAACCCCACCAATAGTAGCCATCACCATCTTTATCTTCGCATATTACCTCGTAATTGTTTACACTGCTAGTAAAAGGAGTTTTCAGACCATGTGTCCATCCCATATTTGTAATAGAAGTTTCTACGTAAACATAGCCTCTGTCACCGATTCTGTCTCCCCAACTGTTTTTAAAAATCCATACTGTTTTTCCAATTAACGGATCGCCTGCTTCCACTGTAATCCAGTATCTTTTCAAGTCTAAATCACGGTAATAAAATTTGTCACCTTCTTCTGCAACTTTATATCCAACAAGTGTCATGGCATGCGCCCAGTCGTAAAGCCCGCCGCTAACGGGCCCCATTTCAATCAGCATCTTTTTCAGGTTATCTTCTGAACGCGGATATAAAGATGAACCAAAATCAACCCGTCCGGCAATTTTAATTAACTCCTCCGGATTTCTGCTTTTGTTTTGACAATTTTCATCTGTTTCTGAATAGGGGAAAGCACCTTCGTCAACAATTCCGGTGTTTGAAATATAATTTAAAGCTGTGCTTGGATAGCCGCCGCTGCAACTGCCTGCTCCACTGCACGATAATAAATCCTGTTCAGAAAGGTCAAGATGGAGTTGCTGATTAAAATACAAATTTACCATTGCCTCAGTAGCCCCGGTAGCTGCAAATGCCCAGCATGAACCGCAGAGTCCCTGGTTTACAACTGGTGTTATCCAGTTTTGCCCGTGCCGGTTGCGCCAATCCCATTCATTTACATACGGACTGGCAGTTGCAGATTTTAATGAGGGCCCATCAGAATCTGAAGTACTTGTTGAAATAACACCGCCAGCATAATATTCAAACCCGGGAGGGAAGGTACTTTGTCCGTATAATAGCTTTTTCTCTGCGTATGTTAATTCAGCCACCGAAGTGAGCCCGGCGACCCAATTTTTACCTTTCGCCCGAAGGTTCCTGTTGATTTTATTAATCTTTTCTTCGTTTTGGGCCTGTCTTTTCTCTTTTTTCACCTGGTTAATTTTAACCGTTGGGTCTAACTGGGTTGAAATAACCAGGCTGTTAAGTTTTAACGAGGCATTTTCAATTTCAATTTTTACCGAATGTGCCCTTATTCCCTCCAAAACGGAAGTTTCTTCGCATAGCTCTTCTATCGACCACGATAAACCGTTATCGAGCAATGAATAACCCTCATAAATCATGTATTCTTCAAAATTGTTATCCACCAGTAATAATCTTACTAAACCTTCCTCGTTTTCAAGTTGAATGGCAGCCGTAACTGCCATCCCGTAAATTTTAGTTCCATTCTTTTTAAACGGAAAAATTTCGGAGGAAAATGAAAAGGATTCATTCACTTCTATTGTTTCGGATTTTGGCCCCGCCATTTTAAACCGGGCATTTTGGTTTTGAGCATTTAATGATTGGGTAATCAAAAGGAATGTGAGTAAAACACAATAAAGCGTAAATTTTTTCATAATGAACTGCAATTGAATTAATGATTCTGTTTTGAATTTATCAATGGAAATTCTAAGGTTTGATAAAATCTTGTTTGTAAATCAATTGCAAAAGTATTTGGAGAAAGTCGTTCTCTGCTGATATAATTTGCTGAATTTTAAATAGGTAAAATGCTGAAATAAAACATAGGTTTTTTTTGTGCTGTTATGGGCGAAAGTGCATAATATGGATTTTATTCCTATTTCGAAGAAAAAAAAGCCGCGAGAATAAAACGGGCGGCCTTACGAATCCTACCGGAAAACGAAATGCGTTTCAACGAGGTTCGGTTTTTTAAAAATGCAAATAACCCTGGCCCGACTAACGTTTTACTGAGAAGATGGGTTGCCTGAGCTGTTGTTTTTTACACAGCGTACGCTCCAGCCATTTTCGGGGGCTAATGGCATTTTTTTAATTTCCGGACTGTCGTCATCGAGACCGAAGCCCCATACACTGCCGGTTTTCTCGTCGATTGTTGCGGTTAAAAACCGGGTTTGAAAACGGATATTTGCAAATGATTTTCCGTTATTGGAAACGGTGCCGCCGGGGATGGCATTAAAAAAAGTTTTGTTTGTTGCATTTTTTGTATCGACCCAAAATTTGGAGTCAGGAAGTTTCAAATCGTTTCCGTTTAAGTCATATTTACCGAGATATCCGATGAGTTGTTCCCATTCTTCCGCTGTGGGAATATGCCAGCCGGGCGGACAAACACAATCGGGTTGGTCGGAATTTTGGGTTGTATTTTCAACTGTGGCTGTTTCCGGCAAGTACAACCTGCCATACGTTGCTGCATACGTTGCACTGTCGTTGTTGTAATACCACGAGCCCGATGGTGTGTAGTAATTCAGGTTTTCGGCCATCCACCACTGGTCGCCAATTTTTACAATCCCGTAGGTTTGTCCGTCGCGCGGGTCGGTCATTTTTTTTGATTCCACCATAAACGGCCCGTTTTGATCATCGGTACCGCAGCTGAACAAAAAGAATGGCAACGCGTAAATGCCGAGAGGTAATATGTTTTTTATGAATATGTTAAAAGCAATACTACCTGGTTTTTGATTGGATTTAAAAAGATAAAACATTTTGAAAAATTTTTGGTTTTTGTTTAACAGATGCAACAACCTGTAAAAGGTTGCGTTCAACAGCTATTTTTTTTTCGGTGATGCAAAATACAAGTTTATGGAGCGTGATATTAAATTTTGGCCCGAAGATATAAATTTTTGAATAATTCAGGATTACTATACTATTTCGGAAGATATTATCTGGACAATTGCAACTGTTGATTTGAAAAAAA
>CAZXHP010000253.1:0-4820 GCA_964639655.1 uncultured Mariniphaga sp. | reverse complement strand
CGACATGTAACGTTAACAACTCGTTAACAATTTGCCGATTAAACTAAAAAAAGAGCTTTTTGTCTTAATAAAGGTGGAAGCTATTCAGCCTGGTTCGAATAAAGGAAACAATGAAGCAAATACAGATACAAATGCAAAAGACAATATTCACCTCGTTTATTATCATGTTACTTGTTAATCTTCATGCATGGGCAAATTTTCCGGAGGACGATTCCCGAGCGGTAAAAATAACGGGTATTGTTTTGGATGAAACCAGCGGTACCCGCATGGAGTTTGCCAATATAGCGGTTTACCGGGAAACAGATTCGACGCTTGTGTCGGGAGGAATTACCAACGAAAACGGCTATTTCGAAATTGCAGGGATTGACTTCGGTGAATATTACCTCGAGGCTAAATTTATTGGATTTGGCAAAGTAAGTATCGATGATGTTGTAGTAACTAAAGATGAACCGGTTATAGATGTGGGTAGGATAGCATTGCGGCCTTCATCGGTTGAGTTGGGGGGAGTAGAGGTAGTGGCAGATAAACCGCAGGTGGAATTTAAGCTGGACAAAAAAGTGGTGAACGTGTCGCAGGTAATTAGTGCTGTTGGCGGTACCGCTGTCGATGTGCTGGAAAATACACCCTCGGTTCAGGTAGATATCGAGGGAAACGTTTCTGTTCGTGGTTCTTCAAACTTTACCGTGCTGATAGATGGCCGTCCGAGCGTACTCAGCGGAAGCGATGCTTTACGGCAAATTCCGGCTTCTGCTCTGGAAAACATTGAAATAATTACCAATCCTTCGGCAAAATATGAACCCGACGGGATGGCCGGTATTATTAACCTGGTTACCAAAAAGAATTCGATGAACGGATTGAGCGGAATTGTAAATGCGTCGGTGGGTACAAGCGATAAATACCGCGGCGATTTTACGCTGAATTACCGCACTGAAAAATTTAACTTTTTGCTGGGTGCCGACTGGCGCGATGAAACACATTATGGCGGTTCTTCATCTTCGAGAGAAACGGTTGCCAACGATACCACTTCCTACCTTTTTATGGATGGGTCGCGCAATTTTAACCGCAGTGGCCATAACCTGAAAGGCGGAATTGAATGGTTCGCTTCAGATAAAACCACATTTTCACTTTCGGCCGAAACCGGGCAATCGAACAACAGACGCTACGGAAGTGGTGAAACCCGGAGTTATACTGAACCTGAAAGTGAAAATATTTTTTCGGTGACTGAAGAAAATTCAAAAAGAACGAGCGATTTTTACAGCTTTAACCTTAATTTTCAGCATAATTTTAATAATGAAGGCCATAAAATAGAGGGAATGGCTTTTTATTCAGGCGAAGAAAGTGACGATCTGGAAGAAGAAAGTGAAATCCTCTCGGATGCACAATTTCAAAAAACCGATCAGTTTCTTGAACGGGTATCTGCATTGGAAACGGAAGAGGAATCTGAATTTCGCCTCAAAATAGATTATGTAAATCCTTTTAGTGAAACCGGCAGATTGGAAGCCGGTATGCTGAGCCGGTTGGATGCTGAAGTTGAAGGGCTCGATTTTAAAGTTTTTGATCAGGAAACCGGAAACTGGATTGTCAATGAAGATTATTCCAATGTAACCGATTTCAGGCGTGATATTCATGCCGTTTATTCTACCTACAGCAATGCTTTTGGCAATTTTGAATATATGGCCGGGTTGCGTGGGGAGCTTACCATTCGGGAAATTAAAAATACCAACGCCGCATCTACCGAGCTCAACCGCTTCGACTTATTTCCTACTGTTCATACTTCGTATAAATTAAATGAAAATAACGAGTTGATGGCCAGTTACAGCCGACGTATAAACAGGCCCTCGGGGAGAGATCTCGATCCAAACCCCAATTATTACAACCGTTATACCATACGCATTGGAAACCCCGGACTGGAACCGGAATATACCGATTCCTGGGAATTGGGCGCCATGCGCCGGTTTGGAGAAGGGCGTTCATACGTTTCGCTGGATGCATTTCACCGCGTTACCCACAACAAAATAGATCGGTACCAGACGTTGGAAGACGACATATTTTATTTACGCAGCGACAATTTCGACAGGGATTATTCCACGGGGCTGGAGCTTACCGGAAATGTAAATTTTACGAAATGGCTGCTGGTAAATGCCAGTACATCCATGTACAGGTACCGAATAAGCGGAACGCTGGGCGAGAATGCCTTCGACCGCTCGAGCACCAACTGGAATGGCAGAATGAACACCACTTTGCGGTTTGCAGAGCACTCAAGGATGCAGATTAACGCGTTCTTCCGCGGGCCTTCGGTTTCTGCCCAGGGCGAATCAAAAGCGATGTTTTTTTCCAATATTTCCTACCGCCACGAGTTTTTCGACAAGAAGCTGGCAGCTACGGTAAGCGTTCGCGACCCGCTGGGAACAGCTAAATTTGAACGGGAATCGTACGATACCGATTTCAGGAGCTGGTTCGAGTGGCGGCGTGAGCCAAGGGTTGTAATGTTAACACTAAGTTACCGAATCAACAACTTCAAATCGGAAGGAAGAGGCAATGGAGGTGATGGAGGTGATATGGATATGGGCGGAGGTGAATTCTAAACCAGCCTGCTTTTTTTCTGCTTTTCGAGATAATCGGCAGCAATCTCAACCTCTTTGTACCATTCTTTCCCATATTTCCGAATGAGTGGCTCTTTTAAAAACTGAAACAGTTTTACACTTTTTGATTGGCCACACTCCCGGCCTGGTTTGCAGATGTCCAACTCCTGGTAGTTTACCGCGTCAAATCGCTTGTATTCGGTAATTCTGATGGGAAACAGATGACACGACACCGGTTTTCGGAACGTGGTTTTTCCTTCAAAAAATGCTTTTTCGATGCTGCATTTCAAAATACCCCTTTCATCGTAAAACGAATAGGCACATTGGCGTTTATTTACAAGAGGTGTAACCAAATCGCCGTCGTCGTCAATTCTTGAAAATCCCTGCCTCCTGATTTCCTGTTTGTGGTTTTCAGGAAGGTATTTTTCAAATGCAGTACAATCTTTTTCAATAATTTTTGCTTCTTCGGGAGTAAGTGGCGCACCGGAATCGCCTTCCACACAGCAGGCTCCCTTGCATTTCAGCAAATCGCAAACAAAATGCGCGCTAAATATAGCCTGACTGAGTATGGTACGTCCGATTTCTATCATGGCGGTTTTAATAACTGTCATCCCCAAGGAAGCAGGAATCTCTGCCGAAATAGCCGGAGAGTCCTGCCTGCTCAGGAATGATTTTAAATTTATTCTTTTATCAGATTTTTACCCGTCATCTCTTTGGGCACTTCAAGTCCCATAACATTTAAAAGGGTAGGAGCCACATCGGCCAAAATACCGTTCTCCAGTTTCACGTCGGTTTTAGTGTTGCTCACAAAAATGCACGGAACCGGATTTAACGAATGCGCTGTATTTTCCGATCCATCATCGTTTAAAGCATTGTCGGCATTTCCGTGGTCGGCAATAATCATTATATCGTAACCACCTTCAAGGGCTGCTTCCACCACTTCTTTGGCGCACTGATCGACTGCTTCAATGGCTTTGTAAATGGCTTCGTAAACACCGGTATGGCCCACCATGTCGCCATTGGCAAAGTTCAGACACACAAAGTGAGCTTCCTTGTTTTTGAGTTTCGGAACAATAGCATCTTTTACCTTCGGGGCCGACATTTCGGGTTGAAGGTCGTAAGTGGGAACCCTTGGCGACTGAATCAAAATTCGTTCTTCACCTTCAAACGGTTCTTCGCGGCCTCCGCTGAAAAAGAAAGTAACATGCGCATATTTTTCAGTTTCGGCAATGCGTATTTGTTTTAATCCGGATTTGAAAACCACCTCGCCCATGGTGTTGGTCACGTTCTCCTTGTCGAAAATGACATTTATCCCTTTAAAATCTGCCTTGTAGTTGGTCATGGTGTACCATTGCAAATCCATGGTGTGCATTCCGAATTCGGGCAGGTCTTGCTGGGTAAACGCGATGGTTGTTTGGCGCAACCGGTCTGTGCGGAAGTTAAAGCAAATCACCACATCGCCTTCTTCAATTTTTGAAAGCGGTTCACCTTTTTCATCAACCATTACAATGGGTTTAATGAACTCGTCGGTCACACCATTGTCATACGATTTTTGCACGGCTTGCAGAATGTCGGTAGCTTTTTCACCTTTCCCCTGTGTGTATAAATCGTAAGCCAGTTTTAAACGATCGTAGTTTTTATCGCGGTCCATTCCAAAATAACGGCCGATTAATGATGCGAACCGGGCGTTGGTTGTTTTCAGGGCTTCCAGGTCGTTTTTAATAAAACCGTAACCCGAGCGCGGGTCGGTATCGCGGCCATCGGTCAGACCGTGAATGAAAATGTCT
The DNA here is from genome assembly GCA_964639655.1 of uncultured Mariniphaga sp. Lineage (GTDB taxonomy): Bacteria > Bacteroidota > Bacteroidia > Bacteroidales > Prolixibacteraceae > Mariniphaga. Next base: position 451 of record CAZXHP010000253.1, on the reverse strand, counting down.
TTTAATCCCATGTCGGTGGCAATCTGGCTAAGTGCCACCATGTGTGCACTTAAAGCATGAACTCCCCCGGGACCAATAAGTCCGATGAGGTGAACTTTCTTATTGTTTTCTTTGGCGTAAGTGTAGGCTTTAACAATTTGCGGATTTTTCCACAATGATTTGTCTTTTATGGCACGGGTAATTTTTACCATGTCCTGGTAAAGTACGCGTCCTGCGCCAATGTTCAGGTGTCCTACCTCAGAGTTTCCCATTTGCCCGTCGGGTAGTCCCACATGTTCGCCGGAGGCCAGTAGTTGAGAGTGCGGATATTTTTTTAACAATGAATCCATAAAAGGGGTGGGAGCCTGTGAAACGATATCGCGTTTTGAACCGTCGCCAATTCCCCATCCGTCGAGGATCATCAGTAAAGTTTTTTGTACTTCAGCCATATTGTTTTATTTTTTATTTTTTA
>CAZXHP010000252.1:0-4821 GCA_964639655.1 uncultured Mariniphaga sp. | reverse complement strand
GGTGTAAATATCCCGTTGGTCGTATCCCGCTTAAAACTGTCGGTTTTTTTGTCATCGTATTTTAAATCTCAAATTTTCAGCCCACAAAAGTAAAAAAAATGTGGATGAATTTAGTAAAGTAAATTTTAGATACTTTTGTACCCGAAAACAGAAATTTACATCATGCCAAAAATCAGGGTAACCAAACGATTTCATTTCGAAATGGCACATACGCTATACAATTACGACGGGCTGTGCCGCAACATTCACGGACACTCCTACAACCTGGAAATAACGCTGAGGGGCGAACCACGCAACCAGCCCGGCCATCCCAAAGACGGTATGGTAATGGATTTTGGCGATTTGAAATCCCTCGTAAAATCGGAAATCGTGAACCGGTTCGATCACTCGCTTATGGTGAACAAACAGGTTCCACAGGAACAGATTGAGTTGTTGCGTAAAACCACCGACCGTATTCTTGTGGTCGGTTTTCAGCCTACCACCGAAAACATTGTGCGTTACATTGCAGAAATCCTGCGGGAAAAATGGCCCGCCGGTGTGGAGTTGTTCGGCATTCGCCTTTACGAAACCGTTACCTCGTTTGCCGAATGGTTTGCCGGCGATAATGAAAAATGATCGCAAATTTTTTATACTTTTGAAGGCCGGCGTTTACAAACCTCTTGTTACGCGAGCCGGGACAGAAAACTAAGTTGATTGACTAATTCCGGGAAAATGAAAAAAATTGCTGCAGTTGCTGTTTTACTGGTTTTGTTCGCATGCAGCGACAAAAACCTCGATCAACCTGATCCGGTTGAATTTTATTTTGACTTTGCCGAAGGTACCGACGGGTGGACCGGCGATTTTGCCGATTACCCGGTGGGAGAGGAGGAGTTCTATGAACTGGTGTTCGAACACGATACCCTGCCTGAACCGCTCGACCAAAACCAGATGGCCCTGAAACTGTCGGGCAATAACCACAGCGACGACCTTTTTATGTTCATCAAACGAAAAGTTGGCGGACTGGAACCCAATAAAGTGTATTTCGTTACTTTTACCATAGAGTTTGCCACCAACGTTCCCGACAATACCATGGGTACCGGCGGCAGCCCGGGTGAATCGGTGTACATTAAAGTGGGCGCAGCAACAACCGAACCCCGGAAAGTGAAAGACGATCAGAACTTCTACCGCATGAACATCGACAAAAGCAACCAGGCCCAAAATGGCAAAGACATGGTGGTAGTCGGCGATTTCTCCAACGATACCAAACAGTCTGTTTACGCCCTCAAAACCGTAACCAACGAAACGCCCTTTGGTGCATCCACCGACGAAAACGGCAACCTGTGGCTCATCATCGGTACCGACTCCGGATTTGAAGCCACCACAACCATCTATTACAATTCCATTAAAGCGGAATGCTTTTAACAATTTTGGTTCCACCGGCACCGGAAGGATGGCATCTCTTTTCTCTAAAGCATTGGGAGCGATTCGTTATCGAAGCAGATTTATTGCAACGTAGGGGATGCCATCCTTTTTTTCATGCTGAAAACTGTGACTGTCAACTGCGACTTTTTTCAGGGACGTATTTCCACCACCGCACCGTTTTCAGGATTCCAGATATCCAGATGGCGGGGAATAACAAACGGGTTGTCATTCGGTACAGAAGCTACTTCTGCTGCATTATCCGTTTTAATGGTTCTTACTTCAATCCCTTTTTTATCGGTAAAAATCCATTTAAACTGGTTAAAAACGCCACTGTCGCGCGTCCAGCTTTTCGTGTCGTCATTCGCACGCAGCGGTGCCCCCCAGCATCCTTCGCCCACATAAACGGTACCTTTCCGGTTATCCCGAACAAATCCCTCGTCACTTTTACGTCCGGTTGAGGGTTTTACCGGCCAGGTGGTTTTTACCGTGTGCGCATCGCACTCCACCACCAGTTTCACCTTTTCGTCGTAAAACAGTTTTGCCCAGTGCATGTATTGCATGTCGCCTTCCCTTTTTGACGAAACGTGGGGCCGCATGGGTTTATGGTACTGGGCTATTTTCCAGGTGGCGTTTTTATTTTGGGCCAAATCTTTTTTAAGCCACGCTGTTTGATCTCCGGCAATGGAGATCTCGGTGTTCAGCGTATAGACGCGCACCAGGTTATCGCCAACAGGAATGGCGTAATATATTTTTTCCGATGGGGTATCGAACAGGTGATAAACCATTTCGTTGTCGGGTTCATGGTTTCCCCGTGCTGCAATTACAGGGTACATCCTGCCGTCGTCGCTGATGGTGTATTGCCAGTCTTCCAGCCAGGCCTGCCACTGTTCCGGAGTGCCGCTAACGGTCATGTCGCCGCCAAAAAGCACGGCATGCGGTTTCAGCTTGCTCACCAGAATATTGGCGTTTCTGCGTGGTACCGGGTTGTTCCGCGAATCTCCCCCTGCAACGAACGACAGCCGGGCATCCGGATCCATCGGTGCGGTTTTAAACCAGAACCGTTTGCTTACGCCCTCGCTGTCTTTTATCACAAAATAGTACGCCGTATTGGGCGAAAGACCGTTCAGGCGAACAAATCTGTTTTCCATTTCTGCATAGCGTACCGATTTGTCGGGCTTTGCATTCCATTTGTATTTTTCCCAGTTTTCACCATTATCCTCATTTCCGTAATACACCACCGGATTTCCACCCGAAACCTGTTCCCACCCGATAACAACCGATGTGGCGGGATTATCCCTTAAGGTGAGCCGGTATTTGCCGGTTTTTGAAAACGTCTGTACTGAAAATCCAAGAAGAAAAATGAATAGGAAACTGCGCATAAAATGATTTTTATTTGTAAATGAATTAAACATAGTTTCTGTAATTTATGTTGTAAAAAATTTGACTTCGATACTATTTACAGTCAAACAGTTCTAATATGAATTTAAAACAGTCGAATAACCGGTTGGTTCACGTTACGCTGCGGCTCGCCACTTTCCTGCTGTTTGCCGGCAGGGCGTGGCAGCACCTTTTTTGGGATGCCCCCTTCAGGGCGCTGTTGTGGGACCAGAAAACCATGGAAGCCATCGTGTTGTTTTTCCGGGGCGGAACCTGGCAGGAGTATGTGACCAGCCCCGTCACCGATCGTTATATCCAAACAACAATTACCGTTTTTGGAATTTTTTATGCTTTAATGGCCCTGGTTACCCTGTTTATTCACAGCCGGCATGTTAAACGATTTTTGTGGTTGTACATCCTCTCGTCTGTTTCGCTGGCTTTTCTTTCTTTTTTATACACCATGGAAAAGTTTTATCATGTGGGCCAGTTTTTTGAATATGCCATTCAGATTATACTTCCGCTGCTGTTCTGGTACACGTTAACACAGCGGATGAACCCGGGCAGGCTGCTGTTGGTTATGAAAATAGCCATCGCGCTCACGTTTTCCGCACACGGCTTATATGCCACCGGGTTTTATCCGCAGCCCGGGGTATTTGTCGATATGTTTATTTCCATTCTCCTTGTTTCGGAAACGGCAGCCGTAAAAATGCTGTTCGTTGCCGGAATTCTCGACTTTGGCGTGTCGGTTGCCCTGTTTGTTCCGCGGCTGGCCAGATATGCATTGTTGTATGCCGCGTTATGGGGCGGTTTAACCGCTGTGGCACGGACATGGGCCAATTTTTATTTCGATTTTCCCCTCAACAGTTTACACCAGAATTTATATGAAACACTCTACCGGCTGCCCCACATGCTGGTTCCGCTGGCCGCATTTTTTATTTTGCGAAAGCTGAAGGAAACCCGGCGGCTGCATGCCGCGCAGTAACCCTTTCATTTCTGATGCTGTTCCGGGTTCAGAGTTTGTCTCATGACATCATTCAGGCGGGCGGTCAACTGCGACTGAAAACTGAAAACTGCGACTGCTCACCGCTCCCTCACCCTCACCGGGTAATCAGGCCTTTCAGGTTTCACCGGCGGGTTTTTCTCCAACTGCTCCAATGCTACCTCGATGGCTTTCTCCAGTTGCGGGTCCCTGCCCTCGATAACTTCTGCCGGCCACATTTCCACTTCAATATCAGGCGGAACACCCACATTTTCAACGATAAATCCGTTTTTGGTCCAAATGGCAAGGTTTGGCGCCGTTACCATGCCGCCGTCCATCAGTTCAGGAAAGCCCAGCGTACCCACCAAACCGCCCCAGGTGGCTTTGCCTACAAGGGTTCCCACATTAAACTTGCGAAACATCCAGGGCAGCATATCGCCGCCGGAACCTGCCGTTTCATCAATAATCATCACTTTGGGACCCTGTATGGAGGCACTGGGAGTTTTCAAATCCCTGCCATACCGCATGTTCCAGTACGACTGGTAAGGACGGGTGAGCAGATCGATGTAGTAGTCGGCAATCAGCCCGCCGCCGTTAAAACGTTCATCCACAATAATGGCTTCTTTATCGGCTTGCGGGAAAAAGTAACGTTTAAAATATTCGTGTCCCTGTGTGGTGGTATTGGGCACATACACATAGGCAACCCTTCCGTTGGTGGCCTCATGTACTTTTTTCAGGTTGCCCTCCACCCAGTCGCGGTTGCGTAAAGCTGATTCACCGGCAATGGGTTCCACTTTTACCACCCTCGATTCCGAACCGTCGGCATTGGGACCGATGGTTATTTCAACGATTTTACCGGCGGTTTTTTCAAAAAAACTGTACAGGTTCCGGTCGGCAGTAACTTCTTTGCCATTCACTTCCAAAAGGTATTCCCCCGGTTGTGCGTTGATTCCCGGTTCGGTGAGCGGTGAACGAAGTCCGGGATTCCAGTTCAGGCCTCCGTAAATTTTTTTGAAACGGTACCGGTTATCCGCAATTTCATAATCGGCCCCCAGTAATCCCCC
>CAZXHP010000251.1:0-4825 GCA_964639655.1 uncultured Mariniphaga sp. | reverse complement strand
TCCCGACTTCTCGAAATTGAGATATAATTACGGTGTCCCATTGCACAAAACAGGAAAACAGGAAGATACGCGTTTTCAGCACAACAAAAAACCCGAAGCAGGTCACTCCGGGCTTAAAATTATTTTCTGTACTTCTCTCTCCCCTGTGGGGAGATTAAGAGGGGCTTCTATTCGCCTCTAACTGCCGCCACTCCCGGAAGTACTCTTCCCTCGAGGTACTCGAGCAGGGCGCCGCCGGCAGTTGAAATGTAGGACATGCCACCGGCAAAATTAAACTTATTTACACAGGCAACTGAGTCGCCGCCGCCAACCAGTGAGAAAGCGCCTTTTTCAGTAGCTTTTACAATAGCTTCGCCCACTGCTTTCGAACCTTTGGCAAATTTTTCCATTTCGAATACGCCAACAGGGCCATTCCAAAGAATCGTAGCTGAATTCTCAATCACTTCCTTAAATCGGGCAATACTTTCCGGACCGGCGTCCAAACCTTGCCACCCTTCGGGAATTTCATCGGCCGGTAAAATTTTGGTGTTGGCATTTTCACTGAAATCGTCGGCTGCAACTACGTCTGTAGCCATAATCAGGTTCACCCCTTTTTCTTTGGCCAGTTTTTCAATGTTACGGGCAGTGTCTAAAAAATCGGGTTCGCAAATGGAATCGCCTACCTCGCCGCCATTGGCTTTCACAAAAGTGTAAGTCATTCCGCCACCCAGAATCAGGTTGTCAACGGAGCTCAGTAAGTTCTCAATGATGGTAATTTTTGTGGAAACCTTGGCACCGCCCATAATAGCAGTTAACGGGCGTTTCGGGTCTTTCACCACTTTGTCGAGGCTTTCCACTTCGCTTTCAATCAGGTAACCGAACATTTTATCGTTGGGAAAAAATTTGGCGATAACAGCAGTTGAAGCATGTGCGCGGTGAGCTGTTCCGAATGCGTCGTTAATCCAGCAATCGCCGTTCTCTGCCAGCTGTTTGGCAAATTCTTCATCGCCCTTTGTTTCACCATCGTGAAAACGCAGGTTTTCAAGCATCAGTACTTCGCCGGGTTTCAGTGCCGCAGCTATTTTTTGTACTTCTTCGCCAACACAATCGGGCGCAAGTTTTACCTCGACACCCAACAGTTTACTTAAATGCCCCACCAAATGGCGCATGGAAAACTTGTCTTCCGGACCGTTTTTCGGTCTTCCAAAGTGCGACATAATAATGGGTGAACCGCCTGCTTCCAACACTTTTTTAATGGTTGGCAGTGCAGCCTGCATACGGGTATCGTCAGTAATCTCAAAATTTTCATTTAAAGGCACGTTAAAATCTACCCTGATTAATGCCTTTTTTCCTGAAAAATTGTAGTTGTGAATTGTTTGCATTTTATTCGTTTTTAATGAGTTCTTGAAATTTCAATCAAAGATAAAAAATATATCGGCCTGAATAACCGGTAACGGAATTGAGACCATCAAATTTAAAATTGTTTTACAAATGAACATCCGGGATACTGGAATCCATCTTAAAACCATTATTTTTGGGCTATGTTTTTTAAAGATGTCATTGGTCAGGAAATGATTAAAGAACGACTTATCCGGTCGGTAAAAGAGCAACGGATAAGCCATGCACTTATGTTTACCGGCCCGGAAGGAACCGGCAAACTGGCGCTTGCGCTGGCTTTTGCACAGTACGTATCGTGCCGCAACCGGGGTGAAACCGATTCGTGCGGCGAGTGCCCCTCGTGCCGCAAATACAAAAAAATGGCGCACCCGGACCTGCATTTTGTATTTCCGGTATTTACAACCAAAGAGATAAAAAAACCGGTTTCGGATGATTTTCTGCCCAAATGGCGCGAAATGGTTCATAAAACACCCTATTTCACGCTTAGTCAGTGGCTGGGTTTTGTTGAAAACGAAAATGCACAAGGATTAATTTACGAAAAGGAAAGCGATTCAATAATGCGCAAGCTGAACCTGAAGTCGTTCGAGTCGGAATACAAGGTAATGATTATCTGGCTGCCCGAAAAAATGCACCAGGCCTGTGCAAACAAATTGCTGAAACTGATTGAGGAGCCGCCCAGCAAAACCCTGTTTTTACTCATTACCGAAGATGAAGAAGCAGTAATTTCCACCATCCGGTCGCGAACTCAACTCATTAAAGTTCCGTTTATCGACAAAAATTCGATGCGAGATGCACTGATGGAAAGTAACGCTGTTGCCGGTGAACAAATTGATGACATTGTGCGCCTTTCAAACGGCAACTATATTACTGCCATGGAATATATGACCCCCGATGAAAGTTCTGCTTATTTTTTCATCAAATTTCAGGAGATGATGCGGTTTGCCTATATGCGCCAGGTTTTTGAGCTTACCCGATGGGCCGAAGAAATGGCAACCCTGGGCCGCGACAGGCAAAAAGCATTTTTTGCATTTGCGCTTCGGCTCATTCGCGAATACTTTGTGATGAATATGAACCGCTCCAACATGATTTACATGAACCGGGAAGAAAAAGATTGGGGAACTAAATTTGCTCCGTTTATTAACGAGCGGAATATTATCCCTTTTGCCAAAGAATTTGAGCTGGGCATAAAACACATATCGATGAACGGAAATCCGCGTATCATCTTCCTCGATACTGCCCTGCGAATGGTAAGGCTGATTAAACGGTAAGGCTGCTTTTTATCCGGCTTTCGACATCAAATTGCTATTTATCATTATTTTTGTGCATTGTAATGCGAAAAATTTAATGTAATTTCAAATTTTTGGCCTGTTACTGAAAAGCAGTTTATGGAGAATCTGGATACAATTGAACGGGGAATTAGTTCGTGCGCCGAATGTAGTTGCGACAAACTGCACGTTACCGACTGGATGAAAGATATTCCTGAAGGTATCGAAAATTCGGACATCGTTGAGGTACGGTTTAAAAATACCCGAAAAGATTTTTTCAGAAATGTTAACCAATTGAAACTGCAACCCGGAGATTTGGTGGCGGTTGAAGCCAACCCCGGGCACGATATTGGAATTATTTCGCTGAAAGGAGAGCTGGTTACCCGGCAATTGAAAAAATACAGACCTACAACAATAAACGGTGAATTACGAAAGATTTACCGCCACGCCCGCCCCATGGACATCGAAAAATGGAAAGAGGCCATTGCGCTGGAATACGAAACCATGATTCAGTCGCGAAAAATTGCTGCCGACCTGAATCTCGATATGAAAATAGGAGATGTGGAATACCAGGGCGATCGCACCAAAGCCATTTTTTATTATATCGCCGATGGGAGAGTCGATTTTCGTCAGCTCATTAAAGTGCTTGCCGAAACTTTTCGCATCCGTGTAGAAATGAAACAAATTGGCGCCCGTCAGGAAGCAGCGCGCATTGGCGGAATTGGCCCCTGCGGACGGGAACTTTGTTGCTCTACCTGGATTTGCAATTTTGTTTCGGTGACCACAAACGCTGCACGTTACCAGGAGATTTCGCTCAACCCGCAAAAACTGGCCGGCCAGTGTGGAAAACTGAAATGCTGCCTCAACTTCGAAATCGATTCATACATCGATGCGCAAAAGGATTTTCCGCCCAACCATCTCCCGCTCGAAACCGAATTTGGAACTTACCAGTTCCTGAAAGCCGATATTTTCAAAGGCGTTTACTGGTACTCCAAAATGGGAGATGCCCCATCTTCGCTGGTGGCATTACCGGTATCGACAGTAAAAAAAGTACAGCAACTCAACCGCAACGGACAAAAGCCCGAAAAACTGGTTTCGGAATGCCCCGATGTTTCCCGAAAAGAAGAAGAGAATTTTTTAAACATGGTGGGACAAGAAGACATCAACCGGTTTAATAAACCGAGAGGAAAACAACGTAAGAAAAAACGGCGGAAACCCAACCGGGAACTCAACCAAAATCCTAAACCGAACCGCAACAGAAAATCCAAAAAGCGATGAAAAAAGCCCTTGTTTATTTTTTAGGGGTTATCGCAGCAGCAACTGCTTTTTATTCGTGCGATTCAACCCGCGTATTCGACAGTTACCAGGAAGTCCCTGAATCTGCCTGGCATAAAGATTCACTCTTTGTCTTCAGCATTCCTGTAACAGATACCAGCCGGAATCACAATCTGATTATCCAGGTTCGCAGCGAAACTTCCTACAAATACAGCAATTTATGGTTGTTTATCAAAATTATTCAACCTGGCGGTGAAGTAATGCGCGATACGCTCGAAATTGTTTTGGCCGATCCCACGGGGCGCTGGTTGGGAAATGGTATCGGCGGGTTGAAAACACTGCAGTCGGTGTACCGGAGAAACATTTATTTCCCGGTTTCCGGAGATTACAATATATCGCTGCAACATGGCATGCGCGACGAAATATTAACAGGAATACACGATATTGGAATCAGGGTTGAAAAAGTAACCGGACGTGAGTAAAAACAAGTTGGCTAAATTTGATGAGATGATGGGCTTCGAACATGTGGTTCAGGCGCCTTACAATGTGATAAAAAACAATGACTTTCACCTGAAAGGAACATGGAGGGTCGAATTTTTCGGGAATAAAAACCCCATTATTCTGGAACTGGGATGCGGGAAAGGCGAATATTCAGCAGAACTGGCTGAAATTCACCCGGATAAAAATTTTCTCGGTGTGGATATTAAAGGTGCCCGGTTGTGGAAAGGCGCCAAAACTACCCTTGAAAAAGGATTGAAAAACGTAGGCTTTCTGCGTACCAACATCGAAATCATCGGCCAGTTTTTTGGCCCCGAAGAGGTGGACGAAATCTGGCTCACGTTTCCCGATCCGCAAATGAAGAAGGCCCGGAAGCGGCTCACTTCCATTTTTTTCCTGAAAAAATACCA
>CAZXHP010000250.1:0-4841 GCA_964639655.1 uncultured Mariniphaga sp. | reverse complement strand
AAAAAGTGCTTTTCGAGTCCCATCCTGGCTTTTATGTGACTGCCGGCCTTTTTCTTCCAAAAGAAAGGCAAAATCCGGCCCCGGCAGTTATTTATGCCTGCGGACACACCGACCTCGGGTTTCGCAGCGAAACTTACCAGCATGTGATTCTCAACCTGGTTGATAAAGGATTTATTGTGCTGGCATTCGATCCGCTGGGGCAAGGTGAACGATTGCAGTACCCCGACGCCGAATCCGGAAAATCGAAGGTAGGCGGTTCCACCAAAGAACACTCCTACGCCGGAGTTCAAACATTGCTCACCGGCACTGCACTAACCGATTATTTCATTTGGGATGGTATTCGCGTGCTCGATTACCTGGATACCCGGCCGGAGGTAGATATGAAACGCATTGGCATGACCGGCCGCTCGGGCGGCGGAACACAAACCGCCCAAATTGCAGCGTGCGACGACCGCATTTACGCGGCAGCGCCCGAATGTTACATTACCAGTTTCAAAAGACTGCTGCAGTCCATTGGCCCGCAGGATGCCGAACAAAATCCGTACAACTCCATTGTCAAAGGGTTCGACCATGCCGATTATCTGCACATCCGGGCGCCTAAACCTACATTAATAATTACCACTACCCACGATTTTTTCAGCATCCAGGGAGCGCGCGAAACCTTTGCCGAAGTGCAAAAATCGTACGCTGCTTTGGGGCAACCCGAAAACGTGCAAATGGTGGAAGACCTGGGTGTGCACGAATCGACCAGAAACAACCGGGAAGCACTTTACGCTTTCTTTCAGAAACACCTCGGGTTACCCGGTAATTCGGAAGATGTTGAAACAACGCCGTTTTCAGTGGAAGAACTTTGGGTTACCCCAACCGGACAGGTAGGAACTTCTTTCGAATGTAAAACTGTTTTCGATTTGAATCAAAAATATTTTGCAGGGAAAAAAATACCTGAAAACGGTCTGCCGGAACAGGTGGCTCAAACAGCCGGCATCGAATTCGACAGGAAACTGACGGCAGCCGTTTATACCGGTAAGTTTTCAAAAAATGGCATAGAGGTAAAAAAATATTTTCTGGAAAACAACCTGAAAGATTTTGCGCTTCCGGTTTATCTTATAAAGGATGAAACCAAAAATACAGAAAAACCGGTGGTTTGGTTCCATCCGGAGGGAAAAGCAAAAGTTTTGGATGAGCCGCTGTTAAAGGAAATGCTGGTCGCCGGAAAAATGATAATTGCAGCCGACTTACCTGGAACCGGTGAACTGCACGACCCGGAATTTACGGGCGACGGAGTCATTCAGGGCATTCCGTTCAATTACACTTTCGGCGCCAACCTGGCCGGGAAAAGCATTCCGGGAATTCAGGCTGAAGCTATAGATTTGCTTGTTCAGTTCATTCAAAAGAAATTTCCCGAAAAAACCAAGGAGGCGATTGTTGAGGGAAATGCAGCGCCGGCAGTTTTACATCTTGCCGTGCTGAAAAATCCGTTCCGCAAAATCACCTTTCGAAATTTCCCCGGGCCCGTAGAGGAATTGGTAAAAGAAAAATATTATGATCCTGCTCAGGCTTTTAATGCCGTGCCTGGTAGTTTAAACTACTACGATTTGCAAGACTTAACCGAATACTTAAACAATACCGGCACAAAAATCATCACCGATTAGGTCAAAAAATAATTATGGGGTTAAAAATTAAACCAGAACATAAAAAATATATCCGGTTGGTTGCCGGGCTAATCCTGTTAGTCCTGGGTTCCGTATTTATGCTTATTCCCTTTATTCCATTGGGTTATATTTTTCTGATTGCCAGCCTGTTTTTACTGGCCACTTATATTCCGCCCCTAAAAGACATTATTAACAAAATCAAGTCAAATGATGAAAAAGGCAGGGTAAGTCAGGTGGAGAAAAAAATAAGCGAAGGAGAGAAATTCGTAAACGATAAACTTTTAGATGAGAAAAGTGACACCTGAATCTTATATAAAATCATTTGCAGCCAACCGCTAACCGAACTTTAGACCTGACTAATTCATACAATAAAAACTGACACTTTGCAATAAAATGTACAAACAGAGCCCCCAAAAATCAAAAAGGCAATTCCTGTTTTTTTAACGAATTATACCCCAACTCGTACAACTCCTGCGCCTGGCTTAAACTGAGAATGTCGTACGTATCGATTCCTTCAGGCTCGATATAAACGGAAGAATATTTTTTCACCTCGCTCATATTGGCATTCACACTCATGTAAAAGGTGCGCGTGGCAATCTGAATGAGGTTATTAAACTTTTCGCGGGGATTCAACGGGCTGATGTTCACAGCCAGTATATTTTCGCAGTTGTTTTTGATGGGTTCAACCGGAATATTGTCCACCAGGCCGCCATCCACATACTTTTGGCCATCAAGTTCCACAGGCGAAAACAACACCGGAATAGATGACGATGCCAGAATAGTTTTGTCCAGCGGACCGCTGTTTTTGTATTCCACTTTGCCGGTGTTCAGGTTCGAAACCGAAATAAAAAACGGTAGGGGCAAATCCTCTATGTTTTTGTATGAAATTTCTTTTTGAATCACTTCCTGCAACCCATTCAGTTTCAGCATGCCATCTACCGGAATGTGCAGGTTGGTGTATTTGAAGAACCATCCTTTATTGAAAATTTTCAGGATTTCTTCGGGCGTTCTTCCGCCGGCAATAAAAGCGCCCACAATGGCGCCCACGCTGGTTCCGGAAATCACATCGGGACGGATTCCTTTTTCGTAAAGGGCGGCAATTACGCCAAGGTGAGCAAACCCGCGGGTTCCGCCACCGCTAAGTACCAAACCGGTTTTATATTTTTTCATTAAAAGCTATTCTTTTAAAAAAAGTCATGATGTGTTTTTAACTTTTTGAAGTTCAACCTTTTCATCTTACACCGGTGCTTTTCCCAAAGGGGTCCCAATGAGGAGCCCGGTGGTCTGATTCTCAAACTTTATAAGTGGCTTTAGCATTTAATCCTTTTAATGGCTGAAGCCTTTAGTTTTTGTCGCTTCTATTCACCGGGCTTAAGCCACGTTGTAAAAAATCTGATTTTCCACAAAAGTAAAATAATGTAGTATTTGTTATTCACCCAATTTCAGTATTTAAAATTACAAAGAAAACCACTTCTGCATTAACTTCTCATCACCCGGATCGTTTTTGTGCCAAAAAATGTTTTTGCGGTTATCGTAAATGTAATCTTTCCGGTAGTCCTGAATATTCGCTACAATATCTTTCAGTGCGGCAATCATCAGCTCCACTTCGGCATCGGTCATAGTGGGATGAAGCGACCAGCGCACCCAGCCGGGTTTTTCCGACAGGTCGCCGTGGTTGATTTTGTCGGTAATTTCCTGCGATTTTTCGTAGGTCACTTCCAGCAGAAAATGGCCGTACGTTCCGGCACAGGCACATCCGCCGCGGGTTTGAATGCCGTATTTGTCATTTAAAATCTGTACAACAAGGTTATAGTGAATTCCTTCGATATAAAACGAAATCACACCAAGACGATCGCGCACATTGTCGGCCAGAATTTTCAGGCCAGGCACTTCGCCCAACCCTTTAAAAGCCCGTTCAAGCAACTCTTCTTCCCGTTTTCGGATATTTTCAATGCCCATTTGCTCTTTTAACCGGATTGCCAGTGCTGCTTTAATCGACTGCAAAAAACCGGGCGTTCCGCCATCTTCGCGTGCCTCAATATCATCCACATATTTGTATTTTCCCCAGGGGTTGGTCCAGTCCACCGTTCCGCCTCCGGGATTATCGGGCACCTGGTTTTTGTACATCGAAGCATCGAATATGAGCACGCCGGGGGAACCGGGGCCACCCAGAAATTTATGTGGCGAAAACATCACGGCATCGATTTTTTCAAGGGGATCTTCGGGGTGCATATCTATTTCGTCGTAAGGAGCAGATGCCGCAAAATCGATAAAACAAACGCCTCCGTATTCGTGCATAATGCGGGCAAGTTCCTTGTAGGGTGTTCTAACTCCCGTCACATTGGAACAGGCTGTAAACGAACCAATTTTAAACGGGCGGTCTTTGTATTTTTCCAGTGCTTTGCGCAGATTTTCAGGATCTACAAGTAAATCTTCACCAGGCTCCACAATCACCACTTCGGCGCTGGTTTCGTACCATGAGGTTTGGTTGGAATGGTGTTCCATGTGGGTAATAAAAACCACCGGCTGCTCGCGTTCCTTCAAACATTTGGAACAGGTAAGCTTTCCGCAGTATTTTAAGCCCAATATGCGCTGAAACTTGTTGATTACTGAAGTCATTCCAAATCCGGCAGTAATAATGATATCATTGGGCCCGGCATTGACATGTTTTTTTATGATTTCGTGTGAACGATGGTAAGCGTGCGTCATCAGCAATCCGGTTTCGCTGGTTTCGGTGTGTGTGTTGCCCACAAACGGTCCAAATTCACTGGTAATTTTTTCTTCGATGGGCCGGTACAGGCGACCGCTGGCAATCCAGTCGCCATAAACTATTTTTTGTGTGTCATAGGCTGACCCGAACTCCTGGTCAATCCCCACAATGTTTTTTCTGAACGAAACAAAATAATTTTCCAGATTGCTCATAAGCCGGTTATTCGAATGTTTTGTTTGCAAATTAAACCTCTTTTAAGTTAACACAACCTATAATTCGTCAGGTTTTCACTCCTTTTATTCATCAGGTGACCGAAAGTCATCAGATGAACGCCGTAATTTGTGACAATTCGTCAGAATACCCGACTGGCACAAGGTTTGACTTTGGGAGGCAGTACATTAAAAAACGTATCATTTAAAAACGAAAAAATATGCAAACAGGAAAAATTGGCGTAACCAGTGAAAATCTGTTCCCCATCA
>CAZXHP010000249.1:2803-4876 GCA_964639655.1 uncultured Mariniphaga sp. | reverse complement strand
GGCCTCAACGTACTTTTCAGGCCCAAAATTTTCTTGAAAGAAATTAGCCGGCGGGTAGCTTGTGTACCGCGGTACCGGGATGTTGTATTTTTGAATGAGATTTTCAGGAATTTTCATACGATTAAAATTTTTTATTTTCCACGGTATCGTATGGAACTCGCATATGTTTTTATCATCTTGTTAATTGTAAGTATTTTATATGCTCGTTTCATAACGACTGTAAAAATGATTTTTAAAAATAAAAGGAATTAGGATAAAGATAAGCAATCCTAAAACAACTTCAATAGCAAAAAGTCCGCGATAAGTAATGGCATCTGCTACTTTTCCGCTCATAACTGCAATAATCAGACTGCTCAGATGCGTAATTACAATTTGGATGGTAAAGTCGGTTCCTTCGCGTCCCTTTCGCACAATTTTCATGGCCAGGGTGTAAACAAAAACCGACGACATGGCATAGGCTGTCCACAAAAATCCGATACCTATATATATAAGGTATAACGGATGCCCGGTAAATGTGAGTCCAAAAAAGAAAACAGCGACCATTAAGTTTATTGCCGGAAAAACCCAAACAGCCCTGTTTAATCCTGCTTTTCGAATAAATATTCCGGCAGGTATTGTCATTAAAGCCCCGCAAGCTGTACCGAAAATTCCGGAGATGAATCCGATTTGTTTGACATCGTAACCCAAATCGACGAGGTAAGGTTTTACCATGGTTAAAATTCCGATTAATCCCGAATAAAAAAGAAACAGTAACAACAAATGTCCGCCGATTTTTTTCTGCCTGAAAAAATAAATAAACTCCAGCGGTGAAATGTTTTTCCGCGATTTTTCCAGTTGTTTCTTTTCCCGCGCCGGATAAAGCGAAATCGGAATCAACACAATCAGCACAAATGCCGCCAGCGAAAAAAGCAGGTACTGCCAGCCCCAGTAATGGTAAATGACCAGCAAAACACCACTTCCCATAAGGGTTCCCATAAAATTTCCGGCCGACTGCATGCTGTTTCCCAGACTACGTTCCCGTTCTTTCAAAATAAGAATTGCAAAAGCATCGGTGGCAATGTCGTGTGTGGCCGAAGCTGTAAATGCGATTACCATTAACAGTATAATGGTAGAAAACCCGGTTTCGAGGTTTAAAAAGCCTATGGAAAAAATAACGATGGCATAAAAAATTTCCGACGCCAGAATCCACCGCCGGTATTGTTTGGTGCTGCTGCAGTTGCGGTCAACCATGGGGGCCCATAAAAATTTCAAAATCCAGGGTAATTTAATCAATTGCAAATACCCAATGGATTCCAGCGAGTAATTTTCCTGCCGCATAATGACCGGCACCACTGTTGAAAAAAAACTCATGGGAATGGACTGTGCCAGGTAGAGGCTCAGCAGGGTGAAATACTTGTTGACTTCCGGTTTTTTCATTTTTTTCTTTTAAAATGCAACTTTGAGGTTAACACCCAATGTAGCCGGTTTTCCTATTTGTGCATACGAATTTCCCAACGCCTGAAAGTAGAAGGAATTGTATTGGGAGTTTAGAATATTCTTCCCCCAAAACGAAAAAATAATGTTGTTTTTTTCGAAACTTAAACGATGGTTCAGCAACCCGTAAAAATCCTGGAAAGCTTCGTTCGACTCGTGCCAGTAATGTTTGCCGAAACCGTTGTAGGAAAGGTTAAGCCGGATTTGATCGAGCCAGCTGGCCCGAACATTTATTTTGTAATTTCCTCCCACGTTGAACGAATATTTAGGAACATACGGCAAATAGTTGCCGCTGTAATCTTCACTTTCGTCTTTTACATATTCCACGAACCTGGCTTCGTTATACCCGAAAGTGAGCCAGGTTTCGAGGTTTTGGGCGGGCAGGGCTTTTAACTCCAGCTCCACACCTTTGCTTTCCGATTTTCCGGCATTGGTGAGCATTGAACCTGTTCCGCTGGGTACGGTCTGGTAAATTTGCTGATTGGACCAGTCGATGTAGAAAAAAGCCAGGTTGGCATAAATGCGCTGCTGCAGCCACTTGGCTTTTAGTCCGGCTTCGTAATTCCACGAGTGCTCAGGATTGAACGAGCGGTCTTCCTC
>CAZXHP010000249.1:0-2703 GCA_964639655.1 uncultured Mariniphaga sp. | reverse complement strand
TTAGTCCGGCTTCGTAATTCCACGAGTGCTCAGGATTGAACGAGCGGTCTTCCTCGCGTTCGAAAGTGGAATTAAAACCTCCGGAGTTGTACCCTTTGGCAATAGTTGCATACGGAACCAGGTATTCATTAATGCTGTATTTTACAGCTACTTTCGGAAGGATTTCAAAAAAATCCATGTCGCTTACAAATTCATCGGCGCGGGTGGAATTGCCATTTCTTACGCGGTCATCGGTGTAATCCAGTGTCGCCTTTTCGTAGTCGGCACGAATTCCGGCAGAAAAAGTAAACCCGCCCAAATCGACGGTGGACTGGTGGAAAAATGCAATGCCCGAGTTGGTGTTGTTGTAGGTTTTGGTGTAGTAGTAGGAAGAAAATGGAAGTCTAAACTGAACCAGGCCGTCTTCGCCATATTCCACGGTAACGGCTTTATCGAGCATTTGTTTAAAGCCGAATGCCCCGAACAACCAGTTGTAAGCGCCGCCTTTTTCCGATTCAATGTTAATTTCCTGCGCCAGCATTTGCAGCTGCTGGTCCTGCACCACAAAAAACAACGTCTGTGGCGTAAAATCCTGATCGATTTGCTGAAAATCGTCCAGCGACTGGAAGCTGCTGACTGCTCGTACCGAAAATTTCGGAGCTGAATAATTCAGATTTAATCCTGCCGATAAAAGTTTGCGGTTGTAAATGCTCTCTTTGTCGTACGAAATTTCGCCGGCCTGCATCTTTTCATTATCGAACAACGCATACGGATAACCGCCCTGGCGACTGTCTTCGTACTGAATATTGCCCAGTGCACTAAATTTTCCCGAAGGCGAAAACAAGGCTTTAAACCTGCCCGAATAACTGTCGATTTTATCCACCTCATTTTGCGAAAATGTATTGGTATAAAAACCGCCGTTGTGGCGCTGGTGCAAGCTTCCCTTCATCGCCAGCGATTTTCCTGCGGGTTGGTTGTGGGTGATGTTCGACCGGATTTGGTTGAAATTTCCGTAATCCACCGAAACGGTTGTTTCCTGTTCATCGTGCGGTTTGTTGGTAATCACGTTTATCAGGCCTCCCATGGCGTTTCTGCCATAGAGCGTTCCCTGCGGGCCGCGCAACACTTCAATGCGTTCCACATCATAAAAATCGAAATTGAAAGCCGCTTTTTCGAAGTAGGGAATTTCATCCACATACAATCCCACCGAAGGCGTGTTGATGCGGTTTCCCACCCCGCGGATATAAACCGGCGACGTGAGTTTCGAACCGTAGTCGGGCATAAAAAAGTTGGGAATGATGGTTGAAACATCGGTCAGGTTTTCCACCCGGCTGTTTTCAATCAACCGTTCCGGAACCATAGATGCCGCTGCCGGAATTTCAAAAATATTCCGGTTGTATTTGGGCGACTGTATGATAATTTCGTCGAGCCTGTAATTTTTAATGCTGTCCGTTTCAGCGTCCTGAGAAAAGGCGGTTAGCTGAAAAGCGGCTGTTAAAAGGAACAAAACTGCTGATTTTTTCATGGTGTTTTTTTGATGAGCGAATAATGTAAAAAACCAGGCTTTCCGTTTTTTTGCCCGGAAAATTACATTTTAAAAAGGAACATTAAAAAATCAGGCTGTCGGTGGGGGACGGCAGAAGCAGAAAAAGTTAAAATCTTCCTGCTGAATATTTTTTTCAGGAGGAATCGGACGTTCCGTTTTTCCATCCGGGAAATCCAACCAACCTTTTTCAGGAGAAAAGGTTCCGTCGAAATCGTTAAAATCGAAATCTGCTTTAATGTGACTAAACTGGTTATCCGTGTTTAAAATTAGCTCATGCAGGTTGGCTCTTTCGTCGGTTAGTACTTTCTCATCTGAAATTTTCTGGTAACCGAACAGGAAAAAAAAGGCATAGAAACACACAAAAGCAATGTAGGGGATGTGCGTAGAAAATATTCCGAATGTAAACATGCTGCTTTTGTACTTCACAATTTTGAAAGGACAAAAATAGGATAAACCTTTGTTTTAAAAAACAATAGAGACTTTTTTTCGTTGATTTATCTCAATGGCAACAATTGTTGAAGTTACTCAAAAATTTATTTGCTCTCACCTAACCTGGACAAGCTAGAAATGACAATTAACAAAAAGCAAATCACAAATAATTCTCAAATTCCAATATCCCTCCTCTTGTTTGGGATTTTGTGCTTTTGGATTTGGAATTTATTTGTTTTTTGATGATTGATATTTGAATATTTTGCCAAAAAACACACGAATATAATTGTCAAGACACTAACCAATTATTTTTCAGCAAAGAAAATGAGGGTGTACCACAAATCCCACGTTTGCAAAAACCTGTCGAATACTTGTATCAGTCAATTAAAAGAATTAAACGCTAAAGCCAATTAAAATTAAAAAACTGTATGCCAAACCACCGGGCTAAAGATACGGTGTAAAACGCCTGATTATTTGTTACACCGGCGCTCAGCCCGGTGAGAGGAAGTCGGTACAACAGAAAACAGGCTTTGGCCATTAACAAAGATTAAACTCACTTTATAATTCAATCTTATCTCCATACCGTTGGCCTGGCATAGCTATCCGGTCAGAAAAACGCAACAGCAATAGCCAGGCATTTCAATAGAAATATTCTTTTTTTGTGGAATTTGTCGTACACCCATTAGAGCCTGTTCTTGCTTTTATAGCCGCTATTCATTAAATTGCCTGCCTATTTTTTAGACTTATGA
>CAZXHP010000248.1:3592-4894 GCA_964639655.1 uncultured Mariniphaga sp. | reverse complement strand
AGGGACACACGGATTTTCAGTCCGTTGCTCTACCAACTGAGCTATGGCACCTTTTTATTTTGGTGATGCAAAAGTAAGCAATTTTTTAAATTCACAAAGAAATTTCATTTCAAAGTCAATGCGTATAAAAAAAATGAAGTGCGGTCATCTACCTGTTTGTGTTGCGTTTTACTTTTGTTACTTTTGCAGCCTTATAATTTTTTCAATGGTTGAAACTGATTTTCTGACATATACATTACCCAATGGCATCCGGTTGATTCACAAATTTGCCGATTCACCTGTGGGGCACCTGGGTATTCTTATTAATACCGGCTCGCGCGATGAAGCGCCGGATGAACATGGGCTGGCACATTTTATCGAACACTCGGTTTTTAAGGGAACAAAAAAACGAAAGGCTTTTCATATTTTAAGCCGGATTGAAGATGTGGGCGGCGAATTGAACGCCTACACCACAAAGGAAGAAACGACACTTTACAGTACTTTTCTGGCAGAGTTTTATGAGCGAACCGCCGAGTTGATCAGTGATATTTTATTCAACAGTACCTATCCTGAAAAGGAGTTAAACCGTGAAAAGGAGGTGGTTTTGGAAGAAATCAATTCTTATAAAGATTCACCTTCGGAACTGATTTTTGATGAATTTGAGGAGCTGGTTTATGATGGCCATCCCATCGCTCGTAACATTCTGGGGAATCCGCAAAATTTGGCAGCTTTTAACCGCGATTCAATATTACGGTTCATCAACAATAATTATCATACCAATGAAATGGTAATTTCCTCGGTAGGGAAAATTGATTTTAATGCTTTAATAAAATTAACAGAGAGGTATTTCGGACAGGCACATGCACGACTTCGGAAAAATGGACGTATAAAGTTCGAAAATTATGTGCCGGAAGTTCGTGTGACTGAAAGAGATACTTTTCAATCGCACTGCATGATGGGAAACATCGCATATGACGTGATGCACCCGAAACGCATAGCTATGGTTTTGCTGAATAACATCATCGGGGGCCAGGCCATGAACTCGCGGCTGAACATGGCTTTGCGCGAACGCAAGGGGATGGCATACAACATTGAATCGGGTTATACTGCTTATACCGACACAGGACTGTTTAATGTCTATTTCGGCACCGACCGTGAAAACCTTGAAAAGGCCATCAGACTCGTTTTAAAAGAATTTAAGCTGTTGCGGGAGAAAAAGTTAGGCGTGCTGCAATTGAGGAAAGCGCAAAAACAACTGATGGGTCAGATCGCCATCTCTACCGAAAACCGTGAAGATTTGATGTTGACCATCGGGAAAAGTTA
>CAZXHP010000248.1:0-3492 GCA_964639655.1 uncultured Mariniphaga sp. | reverse complement strand
CTCGATCGTGAAACGCATCTGAAAGTGCCGGGCGCCCGTATGTTGTCCGGTCATTTGCAGGGGCAGCTGCTTACTTTGCTTTCGAAAATGATTCGGCCTGAACGTATTCTGGAAATCGGAACTTTTACCGGCTATTCGGCCATTTGCCTGGCAAAAGGGCTGACCCGGACAGGGAAACTTATAACCATTGAACTGGATGATGAGCTAGAAGATTTGGCTCAAAAATACTTCGTGAAAGCAGGGTTACAACAAGAAATTATCCAGTTGATTGGCCCGGCACTGGAAATCATTCGGTCGCTCTCCGAAACCTTCGACCTTGTTTTTCTGGATGCCGACAAGCGCGAATATGTAGATTATTACAACCTTGTTTTCGACAACGTGCGCAACGGAGGCTATATTATAGCCGACAATACGCTTTGGAGTGGGAAAGTGCTTGATGTACCTTCCCCGGGCGATGAGCAAACCCGGGGAATTATAGCCTTCAACGAACTGATAAAAAACGATTCCCGTGTGGAAAAAGTCATTTTGCCGTTACGCGACGGGATGACCATCATCCGAAAAAAATAATGCTGGTAGAGAATTGAGTTAATCCCAAAATTCCAAATTTCAAATCCCAAACCCCGTCGGGATGCCTACGGCATAAACTCCAATTATTCAATTCTCTAAAATTCCCAAAAAATCATCTTTGGAATGTTTGGAACTTTGAATTCGTTTTTTGGAGCTTATTTGCAATTTGACTATTATTATTGGAATTTCTGTCATTTATTTCATCGCGGCTTTCATTCCTTCGGTAGTGGTGTAATATTTTACAATCATATTGGGCACTTCCCATTCGGGCATTTTACCCTGAGCAAGGTAATCCAGGTATTTTTCGGCAACCTGACCGAAGTGCGCTTCGTGGCCCACTTTAAATTTTTCTGGTATTTCAGCAACCCAAAGATTATCACCCAGTTTTTTTACTGCCAGACCTTCGTATTTTGAAGATAAATCCTGAACGGCGTTGTAAAGATACCCGGCAAATTCCTGCAAATCTGTTTCAGGAAGCGCTTCAATATAAAGCTGAGGCTTGTAACCTTCCTCTTCGCCCTGTTTTATGGTGAGGTTGCACTTTGTTCCGCGCATAATGGAGTAGTGCGTGTCACCGGTTCCTTCGGGCGCTTCAAAGTTCCAGATTACCGATACCTTGGCATGAATGCCTTTCAGCTTGTAATTGATTTCGCCGTTGCTGTAAACTTTCAGAGTTCCGTCTTCCACATCTTTTTGGAGGTAGTCTGGATATTCGTCAAGTTGAGTACTTTTTTTGAACATTTCAGGTGTGAGATCGGTAGTCCAGCGGCTGGCCGAAACAATTTCCACGTCTTCCTTTTTCAACGTTACTTCAGGAAAAGCTTCCCACTGAATGAGGTCAACCAGGTGTGTGGTTACATCTACAATACCTTCGCCCTGTTGTTCCACATCGAAAAACCAGGCCGGGCGCACCAGCGGATTTCCGGAAACATACTTAAAAAAGTGATGGACACTTTCTTTGGTGATGGCGGGTTCTTCGGGTGTTCCTGTCTGCAAGGCGCCAAATACTTCGGGAATCAGCGACAGTTCGCGCTGAATCATTGTGGTGATTTCGTAACGTTCGGTCATAATATCGTACAACATCACTCCGTTTTCTTCCGCTACTTTAAACGCCTGTTCCAGCATGGGGAATTCATCAGGAGTGATTACCATCGGTTTGTCGGCCAGTACATTGATTCCGGCTTTCATCGTTTCCAGAATGTACTCGGTTTTTTTGGCGTTGTTTCCGGCAGTAACCATCACGTTTCCGGGCTGTTCTTCCAGCATTTTTTCGAAGAAATCGGGGCCAGTGTAAATTTTGGTTTCCCACGATGTAGGATTATCTGAACGGTTGTTAAAACTTTCAATCAGATTCATATACGCCTGCAGTTCAGGTCCTTCGGGTGCATAAATATACACGGTCGGATCAATTTGTTCCAGCATGGTTTTTTGCACCAGTGCAGCGTGAAAATGGCCGGGGTCGAGGGTCATCAGTTTTACTTCTCCTTTAGCTCCTGTAAACATAGTTTTTGATTCCTGGGTTTCTGACTTCTGGCCTCCACCCGAACATGCCGAGAGCAAAACAGTGAAAACCAGCATAAAAAATGATATTCTTTTCATTATTTGGTAATTTTTAATTGAATTCCGTTAACGCACACAGTATGCAAATTTATAATTTTAATTGAATTTTGCGGTGCTGAATTTTGTATTTATTCGGCTGAAGTTTGAATTCAACTATTCGTTATCGATAAAATATTTGATACTTGTATCGTAATCCGTGTAATGAACATATTTTTTGTTTTCCATCCAAAGAATTGCGGTATTTGCATTTTTCGGGATATTCCGCGGCACGTAAGGCCTCACATTGTCGTAATCTGAATTTTGTGTAACCGGTGTTACCGTCCAGCTTGCACCGCCATCCCCGGTATGGTATTTTTCAATTTCGAAAATACCCTTTACTTCCCGCGACAAGTAAACTCTATTTGGGTTTTCAGGATGAAGTGTTAAATTTCCCATGTAATACGACTCGCGTTCGGTTTTTCCCGGCGGGGTTTGCGGAAACCATTTCCCGGCCTTACAAATTTCATAATCTTCCCAATTGTTTTCTGCCTTGTTGTAGTGTGCATAATGATAGCGGTGATCGGTTTTTTCGGGATGCCTCGAGTACAAAATGTACGGAACATCATTTTTTACCACAATATCTGCAATCCAGGCGCGCCCCGAATTTGCTGAAGGTTTGTAAATCAGTGAAGCATCATGTGGAGTAAAAGGTAGTTGTTCAAGGGTACAAATTTGTGTTCCGTCAGCCCGCCAAAATGCACCATTTTCGTAGTAGCAATAATAAACTGAATTCTGCGGTTCCACTTCCGGGTGTCCATCCGTAAAAACGAGGTGGATTTTGGATTTGCCGTCTGAATAGTATTTCACGTAGGGCCTGTTGTTTGGGTCGAACGGATTGCTGCTTATTACCACATATTGTTCGTCCCATGTTTTGCCGTTATCAGAAGAAATCATCATGTTGGGTTTGAATCCGATCCAACGGCCAAAAACAAATAATTTGTTGCCCTCGCCTTTCAAAACGTAAGGATTGGCATAAGTATAAGTTTCGCGGGGAAATTTTTCCAGAAGTTTCTCTGTTTTGGGCTGGTAAATTACATTTTCGCCAAAACCGGAAATGTCGGAGCCATGGGTTGTGGTATTATAGATCACTCCTTTTTTTGTGGAATGCCAGGCAAACATGGTGAGTACATTTCCATTGGGTAGAACTGTGAAAGCAGGGTTATCGTGGTCGTCAACTTCCAGTTGCGGATAGATGATTTTGAATTTCTTTTCGCCCGATTCCAGGTTGAGCGAAGCCGCCTCCACCGATCCGTCTTTTTTTACCCAACCTGTAATAACCAGGTTTTCATTGTAATAAATGGCCCGTGGATCGGAAAACCAGCACCA
>CAZXHP010000247.1:3679-4915 GCA_964639655.1 uncultured Mariniphaga sp. | reverse complement strand
AGGCAATTTTGTCTTACAAAGGTGTGCTCTACAAAAAACACCTGATGGGTGGAGTAAAAAAAGGAGCTTTCAGCGAAGAGGAAGCTGAACGCAGACTGGAAAAATGGCTGACTGAAAAAGAAGCCCAGATTCAGGCCAAACGCGAACGTCTGGCAGGGGAAGAAAGTGCTGCCGTTAAAAAGCAGCTTGACGCCGAAACCAAACTGCGTGAAGCAAAAGAAGCAGCTATTGCTGCCAAAAATGCTGAATTAGCTGCGGAAGCAAAAGCTGCGGCTGCACCGGCAGAAGAAGAAGTTGCCGAAGAAGCTCCGGCCGAAGAAGTTGTTGAAACTCCGGTTGCCGAAGAAAAAACGGAAGCTCCGGCTGAAGAAAAAACGGAAGCAGCTGCTGAAGAAGTCACCGAAGAAGCACCTGTTGCAGAGGAAACTGCCGAAGCACCTGTTGCTGAAGAGAAAGCAGAAACTCCCACTAAGGAAAAGACTGCTGAAAAACCGGTTGTAGAAAAAGCCGCTGAGGAAACTTCTGAAGCACCTGTTGCTGAAGAGAAAACAGAAGCTCCTGCTGAGAAAAAAGCAGATGAAGAACCTGTTGCAGAAAGAGCTAAAGAAGCTCCGGCCAAAGAAGAAAAACCTGCTGAAAGCGAAGAAGCACCAAAAGAAAAGGGCGCCGAATCATAATCAGAAGTTTTTCACACGAAATAAAAACCACGTGCTTTTTAGAGCAGGTGGTTTTTTTATGCGCTGAACTCTGATTTACCTATATTTGCAACCAATGGAAACAATACCAAAATCGGATTGCCAAAAAATTGGCTTTATTCGCAAAACCCACGGGGTGCACGGCGAACTGGTGCTGGAATATGAACCGGAGTTTGAAGAATCGGTTGTTGACGCCTATCGTTTCTTTTTGGAAATTGACGGGCTGCTGGTACCGTTTTTTGTTGCCGAAGAGGGACTCCGGTTTAAGTCGGCCAAAACGGCGCTGGTAACTTTCGACTGGGTGGATAGCGAAAAATATGCCCGCCGCCTGGTGGGTAGTCCGGTTTATCTTTTCAATCATGATATTGTGGATGAACCTGCAGAAGCTGCAACTTCTCAATTTTTACAATTTCGCTTGCTGGACGAAAACGAAAAGGAAGTAGGCAAAATATCGGCTGTTGACGATTACTCCGGAAACATTGTTTTTACAGTGGATGCAGAAGCAGGAGAAATTCTGGTTCCGTTTAACGAAGATTTTCTG
>CAZXHP010000247.1:0-3579 GCA_964639655.1 uncultured Mariniphaga sp. | reverse complement strand
TGGTGCAACTTTCAGCCATTTTGTGCGTCCTTACTACATTGTAAACTAAAATCGATTAAAAAAAACAATCATGAAAACAAAACAATTCTTTCTTTCACTGTTTATTTTTGGATTTATCTTCTCGAATGCAGCCTTTGCCGAGCGCGAAGAGCGTGAAGTTTCTTCTTTTTCAGAAATTTCGCTGCGTATTTCCGGCAAAGTTCATCTGGAACAGGGAAACCGGCAAAGCGTTCGTATTGAAGCGAAATCATCCACGCTGGAAGAAATTATAACCGAAGTAAAAGGCCGCACATTAATCATCCGGTTTAAAAGCAACAACATTTTCAGGCGCACATTTAACCCGGGACGCGTAGATATTTACATTACCGTGCCGGAAATCAATGCCTTGTCGGTTTCCGGATCGGGTGATATTGTAGCCGACGGCAAAATTAAGTCGCGCATACTGGATTTGGCCGTAAGCGGCAGTGGCGACATTTCGCTGAAAAACCTGGATGCAGAGCGGGTGAAAGCTGCTGTTTCCGGATCGGGAGACATCCTTATTGGCAAGGGAGGAACTGCCGATGAACTTGAAGTCTCCATTTCGGGTTCGGGAAATGTTAAAGCAGAAAATTTTGAAACCAAAAACGTAAATGCAAGAATTGCGGGTTCAGGAAGTTGCATGTTAAATGCCACCGATTATTTAAAGGCAAGAGTAGCCGGGTCGGGAAATGTTTTGTATAAAGGAAACCCGCAAATCGACACTTCTGTTGCCGGATCAGGTAAAGTAAAAAAACTCTGATAAAATTTCTCTTTTATGTAAATTAAATTCTTTAAATTTCCCATGGTTTTCCGCACAGGCCAGAATCAACATCTTACTGACCAGATGGAAACAAAAATTAGTTTTAACTTAAATCATTTATTATGGGAATGTTAAAAGAGTTTAAGAGCTTTGCCATGAAGGGCAATGTGCTCGATCTGGCCGTTGCCGTAATCATTGGCGGCGCTTTCGGCAAAATCATTACATCGTTTGTAAATGATGTACTTATGCCACCCATTGGCATGCTTCTCGGCAACCGC
Organism: uncultured Mariniphaga sp.; assembly: GCA_964639655.1. Taxonomy (GTDB): domain Bacteria; phylum Bacteroidota; class Bacteroidia; order Bacteroidales; family Prolixibacteraceae; genus Mariniphaga. Next base: position 2,523 of record CAZXHP010000247.1, on the reverse strand, counting down.
GACTTCGGAAATATGCGGGTTATTCTGAAACACGCGCAGGAAGCTGTTATGCAGGGTGATGACATCATTACTCCGGCAATTGCCGAAGTTTCCATCCGCTATGGGGCGTTTGTAAACACTGTACTCGACTTTGTGATTGTGGCCTTTTCCATTTTTATGGTAGTAAAAGCATACAACCGCATGAAAAAGAAAGAAGAAGCTGCTCCGGCTGCACCACCGGCTCCTTCAAAAGAAGAAACCCTGCTTGCTGAAATCAGGGATATTCTGAAAGAAAAAAAATAAGCTGAGATTTTATTACTTGCGGATGATGTCAATCCGGCCACCGGGCCAGAGTTTTATAATACTTGACGGTTGAGCCGGATTGATATCGTCTTGCCGGTATTCCACAATGTAATCCACCTGGCTTTTAATTTCTTCGGGAATTTCATCGAAAAACGACGGCGATTTTTGTCCGCTAATATTCGCCGAGGTGGAAACAATGGGCCTGCGAAACCGTTGCAGTAGTTTTGTAGTGAATTCTTCTTTGGTAAACCGTATTCCAATGCTTCCGTCTTCGGCAATAAGGTTGGCTGCCAAATTTTTTGCGCCCGGATAAATCACCGTAAGCGGCGTGGTGCTGATTTCCACCAAATCCCAGGCAATTTCGGGCACATCGTTCACGTAGCGTTCCAGCAATGCGGGATTTTCCATTAACACCAGCATGCTTTTGGAGTCTTCACGTTGTTTAATCTGATAAATCCGGGCAACAGCTTCCGGGTTGGTTGCGTCGCAGCCAAGGCCCCAAATCGTGTCGGTAGGGTATAAAATTACACCACCGTTTTTCAGTACGTCAACGGCTTTTTTAATGTCGTTATGCATGTTTCCTTTTCAAAATTTTGGTGTACAAAGCAATCAATTTTCGGGCATAATTTTCAGGGTGAAACAGGTTTGCCCGCTGTTTGCCTTTATTAATTATTTCATTTCTGAACTCCTCATTTTCGAGAAGCAACAAAACTTTTTGTGCAATCTCTTCCACTTTTGCGGGGTTGCACAGAACGGCTGCTTCGCCGGCTGTTTCGGGCAAAACTGAAACTGAAGAGGTGACAACCGGGCACCCACAAGCCATGGATTCGATTACCGGAAGGCCAAATCCTTCGAAAACAGAAATATAAACCGAAAGAATGGCAGTTTGATAAAGTGCAGCCAGATCTGATTCCGGAATGTTGCTTAAAAACTTCACCTGCTTCTCCATGTCGTTTTCCTCAATAAACCGGTTCATTTCAGTCGTGTATGAAGTGGTTTGTTTGCCCACAAAAACAACCGGTACTTTAATTTCTTTCAGATGAAGAGCCTGCAGCAACGCTAACTGGTTTTTACGGGGTTCTATCGTACCCACTGAAAGAATATATTTATCAGGAAGGTGGTATTTTTTGCGGATGGCAGAAGTGTTTTGTTTTTCAAAAAAAACCGGAGCCACAGGTTGGTAAATCAATTCTACTTTTTCAGGCGGAACATGGAAAAAAGTTTCAATATCGTGTTTGGTTTGCCGGCTGATGGCGATGACTTTATCGGCTGAATGGCAGGCGTATTTTACCTTTTTAAAATAGATTTTCCGGTCGAGAGGTTTGTAAAACTCCGGGTAGCGCATAAAAATCAGGTCGTGGATGGTAACCACCGAGGGGATTTCGCTTTTATGGATTCCTTTGGGTAGTTCGTTGCTCAATCCGTGAAACAGTTCCACATCGTGTCGTTTTAAATGCGGAACCAAAAACAAACTTCGCCAGAGCGATTTCATTTTTTTTGCTATCCGGTTCTGCGGCGACACCACCTTAAACCTCCTGTAATTGTTGAAAAGCCTGTCTTTAACTTCAGGCGTAAACAATATATATTCGTTCTCCGGGAAAACCCGAAAAAGTGCATTCAGCGTGTTCCGGCTGTAATTTCCCAGTCCGGAGGAGTTCAGGAATGCCCGTTTTGCATCGAAACCTATTTTCATTGTTCGAAATTACAAAAAAGGCCGGGTAAAAACCCAGCCAACAATTTATTTTTCCTATTTCAATTTCGGAATTGAACGCAAGATCAAAAATTTCAATTAATTCCAGCGGAATTAAATCTTTATAGGAACAAGGAAGCATATTCTATGTTCGACTCCAGCCGGAGTCGTATCCCTGCTGTTTTTCCATTGCTATAAACATGTGACCTCGCTGAGGTCGGATATCAAAGTAATGTAAAACTCACGGATTGGTGTTCTATTTCACTTCGTGCCTTCGAGTCTTTGTGGTAAAAATCTTTTCTCTGCCAACCTGATAATTACACATCAAAATCCTTCAATCCCCCAAAATCGAGAGTGGCGAAATAGTCTTCTACGGTTTCGGCACGGCGGATTTGCAATACTTCGCCGTTTTCGCGAAGCAGCAGCTCGGCAGATTTCAGCTTGCCATTGTAGTTGAATCCCATGGCGTGTCCGTGAGCGCCGGTATCGTGAATGACAACAATGTCGCCTGGTTCAACTTCTGGTAACATACGGTCGATTGCAAACTTGTC
>CAZXHP010000246.1:0-4962 GCA_964639655.1 uncultured Mariniphaga sp. | reverse complement strand
CTGGAAACCGAAGCAGAGGAATCACTGAACGTTGAAATCTGGATGCTGAACGACAGCCTCTTCAGTAAAAAAGACAAAACCAAAGCCAAAGAAAAATCAGACTCAATAAATGAAAACAAAGCTCTGGCCGAAGTAAAAACCGACAGCAAAAACAATGCAGTGGGTGTCACCAGCCAGAAAACTCAATTCGGAAGAAGAGCCATGATTTTGGTTGAAGTTGAAGACCCAAAACTGAAAATGGAAAAGTGGATGCTGGACTACCGCCACTGGAACGTAAAATAAAGCCACGAGAACAGAAACAGAAAACAACAGGAAAGCCGGCGAAAAACCGGCTTTTTTACTTAGTATAAATCCGAACGTAGTCGTTTATCTTTAACCATTTTTTTCATATATGCCCCCGCTTTTTCAGCAGACAATCCTCCTTCCCGGGATATAATATTTTTCAGGGCAGTTTTCACGTCTTTTCCCATGGTTCTTTTATTGCCACACAAGTAAACCACAGCGCCCCGTGAGTCAATCCATTCAAATAATTCCCTGCATTTCTCCTGCAACAGATGCTGCACATAAATTTTTTCGCCGTGGTCGCGCGAAAAGGCAAGGTCCATTTTAGTAAGTAATCCCGATTTGTGGTAATAATTCATTTCATCTCCATACAAAAAATCGCTCCCCGAATACCGGTCGCCAAAAAAGAGCCAGTTTTCTCCGGTGGCCACCCTGTGTTCACGCTCCTGCAGAAATGCCCGGAATGGCGCAATTCCCGTTCCGGTGCCAATCATGATAATTGGTACAGAATCATCTTCCGGCAACCGGAACGTTTCGTTGGATTCGTAAAAAACCGGGATGGAATCACCAACATCGGTACGTTCTTCCAAAAATGCAGAACAAACGCCTTTGTGAGGCCGATTATTTAGCTCATAATCAATAACACCGGCAGTAAGATGCAACTCGTTGGGAAATACCAGCGGACTGGATGCCACGGAATAAAGTCGAGGACTCAGTTTCCGAAGGCAGGAAAGTAAAACTTCAGGAGAAACTTCTGCCGGATAAGTTGTAACCAAATCCAATACATCATAATTTTCGCAAAATGATTTCATTCTTTCCTCGTCCTGAATCAACCGGTTTAAATCTTCATTTTTGGCAACTTCTGCATACTTTTTCAAAACAACCGGTGTAACCACCGTTATTTCATAATCGTGTATCAAACCTTCTTTCAACAATCTGGGCGATTCAGGTGAACCAACGGTATGTGCACCGTCGAACCGGAGTTTTTTCAGCAGTTTATCCACCAGAAACCTGGAGTTGGCGGTATAAATCCCAAACGAATCACCGGGGTAAAATTTTGTTCCGAAATTATCCATCGAAAGCGAAAAATGGAGCGTTCGTTTTTGATATCCTTCCGAAGTCAACAACTTTTTTTCCAGCACTTTCGCATAAAAAGCATTTCCCTGCTCCAGTTCCCTTTTATTTAATTCGAATGCAAATTCTTTTTTCTCCCGCTTTTTGGTTTTGGGCAATACCTTTTCAAAAGCCGAAACAGCATCTTCTACCCATTTTTTGGCGTTTTCTTCGTAATCGATGTCACATTCCACCAGTGGACTGATTTCCTGCGCACCCAGTTCCAGCATCCGGTTCCTGAAATCCCATCCGGTTTTGCAGAAATCCCTGTAGCTGCTGTCTCCCAGTGCCAGCACACCAAAATTCACACTTTTCATGGAAGGCGCTTCACTGCTGTGCACAAAACGGTAAAAATCCTCAACCACGGCCGGCGGGTCGCCTTCGCCATGGGTACTCACTGCGATTAAAATATTTTTCATCCGTTTCAGCGTTTCAAACCGAAACGTTTTCATGTCGAGCAAATCCGTTTGCATTCCCAGGTAATCTGCATACTCGTGTGCCAAAGTAGCAGCGGCTTTTGAATTTCCGGTCCGGCTGCCGTAAATCACATACAGCACCGAATCGGATGCTACGGACTTGCCGTTGTTCGACACTCCTCTTTTTATTTTTGTTATCGTATTCATTGTTTACTTTTTTATTCAAATTCAAACTCCCTTGACGTTGTCAGGAGCTATGCACGCTAACAAGTCTGTGGTTGCAAACCTGTCAACGTCACCAGACTTGAAAGCGTTAATCAAACGACATTAATCTATTAACCAAAATTTTATTTTATATGTGAATTCAACTTTACTTTCAAATATTAAAGATTGAATTCCTACAATTTTCTCCTGAAAATCAACTTACCAGATTATCGGCTGTCACTTTTTTCAACTGATTCAGCCAGGTAGCGTCTTCATCGTATTCCAGGAAAAACGGTTTAAACGTTTCACGATAATCGCGATGGCGCACATATTGCATCATAAAATATTTATTCCCGCCGGCAGGATTTTCCACCACACCCATAATGTGCGCTTTTCCTTTTGCCGCCGACATTACCGGGCCGGTAACGGTTTTGGCAAAACTGCCGGTTTCCCTGATGGCTTCCTGAAAAATCTGATATACCTCGGCCAACGGAATTTCAAAATAATTGTACGGTCCTGTTTCCCGCTCGATGAACATGTAATAGGGAATCAGCCCCAGGCTCACCTGCTTTTTCCACATGCGCGCCCAAACCTTACTGCTCTTGTTGATATGATTCAGAATAGGCGCCTGGGTGCGAATTTCAGCGCCGGGTTGCCGCACGTTGTAAATGGCTTCCTGCACCACTTCGTTGTCCAACTCGTTCGGATGGTTGAAATGCGCCATAAACGCCAGATGAAAACCATTGTCGGTAATGCGTTTAAAAAGGTCGAGCAGCTCCCGGCCTTCGTCGCTGAACTGCGGCAAAAAAGCAAACGGCCAATAGGTGAGCGATTTGGTTCCAAACCGGATGTTTTTCAGGTTGGAAGGCCGCTCGGCCAAAATCGCATCGAAATATTTCGAAATGGTTGCCGGGTCCATAATCAGCGGGTCGCCGCCGGTGAACAAAATTTCGTTAACATGCGGGTTCCGCCGGATGTATTCCATTACCTTCCCGATTTCGCGCATGGAAAACTTCATGTCGAGCTCCTTTACAAACTGCGGCCACCGAAAACAGAATGTACAATGCGCATGACAGGTTTGACCCTGGCTGGGAAAAAACAGCACAATGTCGCGGTATTTGTGCTGAACGCCTTTCAGTTCTTCGCCGTCCAGTTCAGGTACATTGGTCATTTGCTGCGCGGGATGCGGGTTCATTTCCAGCCTGATTTTCATAATCAGGTCGTCCACCTCCTTTTGCGGACGGCTGGTTTCAATGGCCTGTTTCAACTGCTCGTAACGTTCTGGTCTTAACATATTTTTATTGGGAAAGTTCAGGATATAAATCGGGTCGGTTTCGTAGTTCTCCCAGTCAATCAGGTAATCGACAACATAATTGTTTGTTTTGAAAGGTATAACCTTCGAAACAATGTCGATTTCATGTTTGACCTCTTCAGAAAGGTATTTCACGTACTCAATCTCCCTGAAATTTTTTGCATTAAAAGTTAAAAACCTCATAATATCTTTTATTTATTGTTAAAAACGAAGAAATAAAAATTGCTTTTCGCTCAAAATACCAATAAAAAAAGACATATGCAAAGTTTATTCAGACTGAATCTAAATAACACAGTCCAAAACAAACTCATAATCAACGCATAAAGTAGAAGTTAAAAAAAACTAAGTTACAGGGTATTCGTTGTGGATATCAGTTAAAACTTCGAAACCGGTTGATGTTACCAAAACGGTATGTTCAAACTGTGCCGATAATTTATTGTCAACGGTGCGCGCTGTCCAGCCGTCTGTTTTATCAACGGATGTGGAAGCCCGCCCCTGGTTAATCATGGGTTCGATGGTAAAAATCATGCCGGGTTTCATTTTTGGCCCTTTATTGCGGCGCGAGGTGTGGTCCACCTGCGGCTCTTCGTGAAACTCCACTCCTACCCCATGCCCGCAAAACTCATAAACCACACTGTACCCTTTGGCTTTGGCATAGCGACTGATAACAAAACCGATATTGCCAAAATAATTGCCCGGTTTTACCTGCTGAATGCCCAAATTAATGCAGTGATGGGTAACATCAATGAGGTTTTTTGCGCCATTTGTAATTTCACCTACGGTAAACATGCGCGAGGTATCGCCGTAATAGCCATCGAGAATGGTGGTGATGTCTATGTTCAGAATGTCGCCCTCTTTTAATACGGTTTTGGTGGAAGGAATGCCGTGACAAACCACTTCGTTTAGCGAAATGCAACTCGATTTCGGGTAGTTATTGTACCCTTTTGTAGCCGGAATTGCGTTGTGCTCCCGAACGAATTCCTCAATTTTATCGTCGATGAATTCCGTGGAAACACCCGCTTTCACAAACTGTGCTGCGTAGTCAAGTGTTTGAGCTGCCAGCCGGCAACTTTTTCTGATTCCGTCTATCTGTTCCGGGGTTTTAATAATGATGCCACCCATATTTCCTGATTAAATTTCGTGCAAAATTGGTCAAAATCACTGGTTTTTCAAAACTGAACAATACTTTTGCAGAAAAGTTTTGAAAAGAATGAAACACATCAACCATTTATCCACCCGCTCCTACTTTATCAACCGGTTTGGAAAACTTTCCACATCGTATATGTTTTACCAGATGCAGGACATTGCCTGGGAACATGCGGCTAAACTGGGTTTTGGGTACGACAATTTGAAAGAGGATGAGCAGTTTTGGGTGCTTTCCAAGTTGCTGGTAAAAATTGACCGCCGTCCGGAATGGGGCGAAAATTTTTCGCTGGAAACGTGGTCGCGCGGTACCGATGGATTTTTTGGCTACCGCGATTTCAACTTTGTGGATAAAGCCGGAAACAAAATTATCCAGGCCACAAGTAGCTGGCTGGTGCTCGATGCCAAAACGAAACGGATTGTGCGCCTGAACGAATTCGATAATTTTCCAAAATACGAAGAGAGTGTTTTCGGCGAAAATGCAGGTAAAGT
>CAZXHP010000245.1:0-4966 GCA_964639655.1 uncultured Mariniphaga sp. | reverse complement strand
GAAAATGCCTAATCTGAAACCGGTGATGAGCCTGGCCCAGTGGCTGGGATTAGCTACCGTTATTTTTGGGATTTTTACCGGAACATTTTTCGGAATAGACCTGATAAACTCCGATATTCCATGGCTTGAAAATTTTAAAGCATACATGATTAATACCGACCAGTTGTTTAACCTGGCCATTATTTTCGGAGTAATTCAGATAATATTCGGAATGGTATTAAAAGTCATCAATATCTCCCGTGTACGCGGATTCCGGTATTCGTTATCTACCATCGGCTGGCTGATTTTAATTGTCGGTTTGGGAAGTGTATATGGGTTAAAATCTGCCGAAGTGCTTTCTCCGCAAGCTGCAGGTATCGCTCAAAATAGTGTGTTGATTGCCTCGGGGATACTAATTCTGGTATTGAACCATCCGAAACGGAATATCTTTATGAATGTCGGGGCAGGATTGTGGGATGTGTACAGTATGGCCACCAGCCTGCTGGGCGATATTTTATCGTACATCAGGTTGTTTGCCCTGGGCGTATCCAGTGCCATCCTCGGACTGGTATTCAACAGCATGGCCATGAGCATGAAGCCCGATAACATTATATTGGGGCCGCTGGTAATGATTATCATTCTGGTAATTGGCCACGGCATTACCATTTTTATGTCGGGGCTGGGAGCTTTTGTACACCCTATTCGTTTAACTTTTGTTGAATTTTATAAAAATGCCGGCTTTACCGGCGGGGGCAAGGCCTATTCACCTTTTGCAGAGCCTGCCTCAAAATCGAATGAATAAATAAATAAGTAATAACGTTTAAAATAAATCGAGAATGGAACCTATTGTTTTAGCTTACATTGGAATTGGATTAATGGTCGGCCTGTCAGGGGTTGGCAGTGCTTTTGGGACTACTATTGCAGGGAACGCATCTGTTGGGGCAATGAAAAAGAACGGTGAAGCCTTTGGTAATTACATTATGCTTACTGCGCTTCCCGGTAGCCAGGGGCTGTACGGATTTGCCGGTTACTTCCTGCTCGACAGTTTCGGTCTGTTGCAAACCGATATTGGCTGGGGTGTTGCTGCTTCTGTATTTGGAGCCGGTTTGGCCTTAGGCCTTGTGGGGCTGCTTTCAGCTATCCGCCAGGGACAGGTTTGTGCCAATGGTATTGCCGCTGTTGGTTCCGGGCACGACGTGGCCGGGAAAACACTTATCCTCGCCGTATTCCCCGAGTTGTATGCAATTATTGCCCTGGCCGCTACTTTCCTTATTGGAAGTGCAGTTGCTGCGTAAAGAATATGATTTAAAGAATTTAATTTTTCCCGGATAAGAACAAACATTTTTCTCCGGGAAATGGTTTTAAAAGTATCCGTTGCCATTTTATGGCAGTGGATACTTTTTGTATTAAAAAGCTATACATAATGAAAAGGTATTTTTTTATAATAATTGCAGGTATTTTTTTTGTGGGTTGCAGCGGAAACCGAAAGAATCAAAATTTTACTCCTGAAGAAAACAGAACCACGGTGCCCGATATGCATACATCGCAAATTGCACTTGATTTTTGGGGAACATATAAAGGTGTGGTGCCCTGTGCCGACTGTGAGGGCATTGAAACCACCATTGAATTAAAGGCTGATGAAACCTTTGTAGTTCGAACTGTTTATTTGGGAAAAAGCAACGAGGTTTTTACCTCTTCCGGACATTATCACTGGAGCGAAGATGGCCGCAGCATCCACCTGCATGGTGTTGAAAATGGCCCGTCGTACTATTTTGTTGGCGAAAACCAGTTGATTCAGCTCGATATGGAAGGAAACCGGATTACCGGTGAACTGGCGGAAAAATACGTTTTAAAAAAGCAGAATTAATTTGCGGGGCTCCAGGGGAGATATTCGTTCCCTGAACTGCTGTTCCCGCCTGATGCAGTACCTATCGGGATAACCATACCCACCATGAGTCTCGAAACAATGTCCTTTGCATGATTTCGTTCACCCTCATTATTATAGTTGTGAACTCCATCGAGACAGTCGTAGTTTACCCAATCTGTATTTAAAGAAACCGTTAGCTTCCAGTTCCTTCCAAAATCAACCTGTGTTCCCAGACCAACACTTAATTGTCCCACGTTGCCTTTGTTGGGGCCCGATTTCTGAAATATTACGGGATGTTCTTTTCCGGGTGGGGTTGTTTGGTAGAATAATTCTGTGGCAAAAACATTCATGCCTCCACCAATCTCGGCATAGGGGTCGAACCGAAGCCGATGTTGTTGGTGATGTGAAAATTCCCTGAAATAGTAACGCATATAAAATAACAGAGAGCTGCTGATATTATCGTATTCCACAGGAATTCCCGGGTATATTTCTTTAAAGCTGCTGTGTATTCCGTTGGCTGTAAAATCGGCTTGTTCGGCGGTACCCGAAAGTTTGTAAACTCCGATGCTGATACCTGGTTCCCAGTGTTTTCCAAGTGTACGGCCAATGTTTATATTGAATGCCCATCCGGGATTATGCTGAAATTCATTTTCAAGAAATTGAAAATCATTTGTGAATTCACTAACCAACTGTGCAACTCCGCCACTAACTGATGCGGTCCAAATATTTTTTTTTGATTTGGATGAAGACCCTGCCGTTGAATTGAGTGAGAAGCTAATGATAAACAGGATTCCCGGAAGAATTATTCTACTTATTTTTAATGGTTGGAACATCTAAATATACTGTTTTTGTTTTTGAAATATTAAATGCTGCAAAAATAACTTATTAAGGCAAACGGGTACTGCCGGCGTTTTATTTCACTTCCGGAATTTAAAAGAAACTTCAACACCCGGTTGTACCTCGTTTACCGGAATTTGTATGTTCGAAATTTGAAAGACTATATTTTTGAAATTTTCTCCAGAAACGATTTTGATTTAATCTGTTTAAATTCAATTTGTTATGTGGGGTTCAAACCGTTACACAGCCTTCAGATGCACTGGAAACCAAATCCCTGAATTTTTTCAGAATGCCTCCCAATTCTTTTTGTGCAGGTCTTTTCCAGGTTTTTCTGCGTTTTTCCAGTTCTACAGGCGACAAATCCACATCAATGCGGTTCGTTGTGGCATCTATGGTAACGATGTCGCCGTTTTGAAGAAGTCCGATGGTACCACCTTCGTAAGCTTCCGGCGTGATGTGTCCCACCACGAATCCATGTGAGCCTCCTGAAAACCGGCCATCGGTAATCAGGGCCACATCTTTTCCCAAACCGGCACCCATCACAGCACTGGTAGGTTTCAGCATTTCGGGCATGCCCGGCGCTCCTTTGGGACCGCTGTTGCGGATAACAATTACTTCACCCGGCTTCACCTGTGTGCGAATTCCTTCAATGGCTTCAAATTCATCTTCGAAAACACGGGCAGGACCGGAGAAGAGCTCGCCTTCTTTTCCCGTGATTTTGGCGACCGCGCCCTGTTCGGCCAGGTTTCCGTATAAAATCTGAATATGTCCTTTCTTTTTGATCGGATTTTCCAATGAGTGGATGATTTGCTGGTCTTCCTGTAATCCCGATACTTCTTCCAGGTTTTCGCCAATTGTTTTTCCGGTTACGGTAAGGCAGTTTCCATTCAGAAAATTTTCTTTCAGCAGAAATTTCATTACCGCCGGAATGCCGCCCACATCATGCAAATCTTCCATCAGGTACTTGCCGCTGGGTTTCAGGTCGGCAATAAACGGCGTTTTGTCGCTGATACGCTGGAAATCGTCGATCGTGAGTTCTACATTAACAGCTTTAGCCATGGCCAGCAGATGAATTACAGCATTGGTCGAACCGCCGAGGGCTATGGTAAGAATAATAGCATTTTCAAAAGCTTCGCGGGTCATCACATCCCTGGGTTTGATGTCTTTTTCAAGGACATTTTTAATAGCGCCTGCAAGTGACCCGCATTCTTTCTTTTTGTCCGGACTTAGGGCGGGATTGGACGATGAACCCGGCAGGCTCATACCCATACATTCAATGGCAGCCGACATGGTGTTGGCGGTGTACATACCGCCGCATGCTCCGGCGCCCGGAATACAATTCCGGATAATCCCCTTGTAATCGTCGTCGGACAGCGTTCCTTTTATCCGTTCACCATATGCTTCGAATGCCGAAACAATATTCAGGTCTTCGTTTTTCCAGCGGCCTTTTTTTACCGTGCCGCCATACATCAGAATAGCCGGTCGGTTCAGCCTCCCCAGCGCAATCATGGCGCCGGGCATATTTTTGTCACAACCAACAATTGGAATTACGGCATCGTAGAACTGCCCGGCCACAACTGTTTCAATGGAATCGGCAATAATTTCGCGCGATGGCAGCGAGTATTTCATTCCCTCTGTACCGTTGGTAATGCCGTCGCTTACACCGATGGTATGAAAAATAAGGCCGTACAATTCCTCGTGTTTATCGACTTCCCGTTTTACTGCCTCTGCCAGACCGTTCAGGTGCATGTTGCACGGATTTCCCTGGAATCCGGTGCTTACAATACCTACCTGCGCTTTTTTCTGGTCGTTTTCACTCATGCCAATGGCATACAGCATCGCCTGTGCCGCCGGCAGTGTATCGTCCTGTGTAATCAGCCTGCTGTATTTGTTCCATTTGTTCTTCATTATTTGTTGCTTTAAAATTCAGAATTCGAATTTAAGATAAAATTATCCTATTTAAAAGAGACTTTTTTGATTTTTTATCTTTTAATGTTTTTGCGACGAACTATCCAAACAAAAAACATCCCGGGCGATACGGCAGGGGAGAGGTAGCCTGTGCCAACCTGTTAACCCGTTGTTTGGGGATATAACTCCCTTATTTTGGAATTTTTACAAAGTTCACAGCTTTGGAAAGGGTAATACACCGGTTATTTCGCTTTCAAAAAAATGGAAAAATGAAACCGGAACTGAATTGTTATCGGTTGGTTTATTCATCAGGTGAACTTTAGTCACCAGTTCCATAATCGCTAATCGCGATATAACCAAGAATCTAACGCTGCA
>CAZXHP010000244.1:0-4992 GCA_964639655.1 uncultured Mariniphaga sp. | reverse complement strand
TCTCCGCTGCCGATGCCTGTGAAAATACCGGTACGGCTACTGCCAAAATAAAAGTTACAGATACTACTGCACCGCTTATTGTTCTTCCCACTGAAGATCTTATTCTGGAGTGTTACAATTCGGACGCAGTGGATGCATGGATTGCAACAGCAATGGCTACCGATAATTGCGACGGAGAAACAGATGTTACAGCATCCTACGATGTACCCGACAGCAACTGCGAACAGACTGTAACGGTAACTTTCTCGGCTACCGACAACTGCGGAAATACAGCAGCTGCGGCAAAAACTTTCACTGTGGATGATAAAACAGGACCTGAATTTTCTGAAATTATACCGTTTAACAGCGAATGCAGCAGTGAAACACTGACCTCCGATATTCAGGCATGGATTGAATCCGTAAACGCCGTTGACAACTGCGGGGAGGTGACTGTCTCCAACGACTTCGACGTTGAAACCTTATCTGTTAGCGGATGTGGAGAACTAACTGTGACATTCACCGCTGAAGACGAATGCGGAAATTCATCTGTTGTTGCCAGCACCATTGTGATTGAAGATACAACACCACCCGTTGTTGAATGCAATCCGATTACCATCAATCTGAGAAATAACGGAATTTATATTTTGTCGCAGGGTGATATCAGAAATCTGGCGGGATCTGTATCTGACAATTGCAGCAGCAATGAAAATATCGAAATAACTGTTTCCCGCCGCTCCTTCTCGTGCGACAATGCTGGCCAGGCTGTGCCGGTGACTATTACTGCAACCGATGAATGCGGCAATTCAACAGAATGTCAAACCACGGTAACAGTGAGAGACAACATGGCTCCACAAATCACTTGTCCGGAAGATATTACAGTTTCGACAGACGCTGAAACCTGCGGTGCAATTGTGGATTTTGAAGCCCTGGTTGCTGAAAACTGCGATTATACACTGGTTTACAGTCACGAACCGGGCAACGAATTCCCTGTGGGAACCACAGAAGTAACCGTTACAGCCACTGATGCCTCGGGCAACGCCAATAGTTGTGCGTTCACTATTACAGTAGTTGATGATGTTGCTCCTGTTGTGGAATGCCCGCAAGATATTGTCGTAAGGCTGGAAGAAGGCGCCTCGACAGCAGTTGTCGAATTTACTGCGGTTGCATCTGACAATTGCGATTTCACAGTAACTTACAGCCATGAGTCGGGAAGTGAATTCCCGCTGGGAACAACCAATATAGTGGTTACTGCCACTGACATGGCAGGAAATTCGACCGAATGTTCATTCGATATAAATGTGTTGGACGAAAATGCACCTGTTTTAATTTGTCCTGATGATATAACTGTTTCACAGGATGAAGGTCAATGTGGAGCAGTTGTAAATTTTGAAGCCGGTATTTCTGACGAATCGGATGTTACAATTGAATACAGCCATGAACCAGGAAGCCTGTTCCCGGTTGGAACAACAACTGTGACTGTGACAGCAACTGATGATTCCGGAAACTCAGCAGAATGTTCATTCGATGTTACAGTAAGCGACGAAGAAGTTCCATTCATCGCTTGTCCGGAAGACCTGGTAGTGATTGCTGAAGTTGGTGAATGTGACGCATCTGTTATCGTTCCTGAAATTACTGAACTGGGCGACAACTGCGAATTCACCTACACCAACGATTTCAACAACTCAACCGATGCCAGTGGCGTTTATCCGGTTGGTGTAACTGAAGTAGTCTGGACTATAACTGATGAAGCCGGAAATACAGCAAACTGCACGATGACCGTTACGGTTCAGTCTGCACCGGTTGCAGTGGACGACGAAGCATCGACACAGGAAAATGTACCCGTCGAGATTGATGTTCTCGCCAATGATACGGATTGTACAGAAAGTATTGATCCTGCAACGGTGACAATTTCAGCAGAGCCTGCCAACGGAACAGTTTCGGTAGATTCTGAAACCGGAATGGTTATCTACTCCCCTGCCTCAGGATTCTCAGGAACAGATGAATTTACCTATTCGGTTTGTAACGCAGACGGACTTTGTGGTGAGGCAACCGTTACAATAACTGTAATAGAAGTCAATGTAAATACAACCGTTGCTGAAGACGATGAATTCATAATGGTTCAGGATACTACGCTGGAAGCTGATGTTTCTGTAAATGATTACGACCCGGAAGGTGACAACCAAATTAACTTCAGCGTACTTGTACCACCTGCCAACGGAACATTTGCCCTGTTCCCCGACGGAACTTTTGAATTTACACCCTACGAAGGATTTATTGGTGAAGATTACTTTATTTACGAAGTATGCGACGATGGTGAACCTGTGGCCTGCGCTACTGCAACAGCATACATTTTGGTTGAAGAGCGTGAAGCCGATACCATTATTGTTGAACCACCGTTCCAGGTAGCGTTCAAAATTCCGGAAGGATTCTCTCCGAATTATGATGGGTACAACGATTACTTCGTCATCCAGCATTTGCATGAAGCGTATCCGAACGCGAAACCGAAACTCGAGGTTTACAACCGCTGGGGAACATTACTCTACCAAAAAGAAGATTACGGCAATACCGACCGCTGGGGTACGGCCGATGCCTGGTGGGATGGCTCATCGAATAAGAAATTCACGATGGGCAACGAAAAACTGCCACCGGGAACCTACTTCTATATATTGTACTTTAACGATGGAAGCGAACCCATAAAAGGCTCAGTTTTCCTTAACAGAAACAGGTAATTAATATGTTTAATCTGAAAAAAATGACAACAATGAAATTCAAATTAAATATCAAAAAAGGGTTAGGAGTTCTGATTTTGGTAATTGCAGCCAACGCTTCTTTTGCACAACAGGATCCGATGTACACACAGTACTATTTTAATACACAAACCATTAACCCGGCCTATGCCGGAACCTGGGAAACCATAGGGTTTATGGCACTTGCCCGAAATCAATGGGTTGGATGGGATGGCGCGCCGGAAACTTATACGTTTTCTGTTCAGGCACCATTAAAAAACGAAAAAGTGGGGTTGGGACTGAATGTTATAAGCGATAAAGTTTTTAAAACACAAAAATTTGGTGTTTGGGGCGACTATTCCTATAAACTAATTTTAAACGACTTTACCAGTCTGCGAATGGGATTAAAGGCTGGCTTTACCAATTACTCCAACAATTTGATGAGTTATGATGTAATTGATCCGAATGATCCTCTATTTCAGGGTGACCTTGAAAACAAATTTGTACCAAATTTTGGCGTTGGTTTGTTTTTACACAATCCGAAATACTACATTGGTTTTTCAGCACCTAAAATGCTGCACAATGAAATTACCGAAGACAATCCCAACAATTTTTCTGTGCAGGCCGATATTCGGCACTATTACCTGGAAGGCGGCGTAGTTTTCGATCTGGGAGAAAAATTGAAATTCAAACCTACTTTTATGACGAAAGCTATCCAGGGGGCGCCGTTGCAACTGGACCTGTCTGCCAATTTTCTGTTAGCCGAAAAACTGTGGCTGGGAGGAATGTTCAGAACTACCGATGCTTTTGGCTTTGTAGCCCAGTGGATTTTTGGAAATGACCTGCGTTTAGGTTATGCCTTCGATTTTTCAACGGGCCAATTGCAAAACTACCACAGCGGAAGTCACGAGATTATGATTTCTTATGAGCTGAAAGCGTTGAAAAACCTGGTAGCATCGCCAAGATACTTTTAACAAACAGATAACTTTTTCGTGAGGTTTAAAACCCGAAGTTCAGCTTTTTTTGTTGTTCTTCGGGTTTTTCCTTTAAAAAATCTTCAACGATTTGATCGATTTCGGGAAGGCACCGCCCACATGTTGTTCCGGCACCGGTAAGTTGTTGTATTTCTTTTGTGGAGCCCGCCCCCTTTTTTAGGGCGGTTTCAATTTCTTTTTTATCTACCAGGCTGCACAAACAAACAATTCTCGCCATTATCGAAGTGTTTCTTACACGGTAACAATAATATTCCGTTCTTTTCTTGACCCGTCAAACTCGCATAAAAATATGTTTTGCATTACTCCATCAGTTTATTTTCCGCAAACACTTTTATCTTTCTGTAAATTTCAATTACAGTATCATTTTTGGGAAGGCTGCTGTATATTTTTTCGAGAAACCGGTTCTGAAAAATCATTTCGATGGTTGGTTTAAAATTGATGTCGTAAACCCACGAAAGTTGCATAATCTTCACATCCATTTCACTTTTTACTTCGCTGTTCGACACCAGTCTTCCACCCAGTACCTCTTTTACAACACCTGGCGAAACCTGTGTGGCTTTTGGCAATTCCCAGGTAAGCGTATGGTTAGGAGATTGTGTTCTGTCGGTGTAATAATCTGAAAGGACGTTCAGAATATCGAGTTTATCTGCATCACGAAGCATTCGTGCAAGTAACGATTCGCGTGCATCAAGCTTTTTGGGAAGCTCCGGTTTATTATGTAACCTGATGGCTGTAAATACAACATCCTGTTCATTTGAACTCAGGTTGTTTAAAAACCCGTTTTCCTTCAGGATTTCAACAGCCATTTCGGCATGATCTTCGGAAACTGCATCATTAAAAGTATCGTATGTAACAAGTTGTTTGAACCGGCCAATATCGTGAAATATACCTGTTATAACCGCCAGTTTTAAGTCTTCCGGTTCCAGGTTGAGCAGTTTGGCCAGCTTCTCCGAATTCTCAGCCACACGTTTGGAATGCTCTTTTTTTATGGTGAAATTTTTCTGTTGTTCTTCAGTTAAACCAGAAAATGTATCTACGTATGATTCAAATAAATCAACCGAGGTCTTTTCCCATTCTTCCATCTTATTTAATTCTGATTAAACGGCAAAAGTAGAAATAGTTGGCACTTTTACACCGGTATGCCGGAAGATTTTATTAACAAACGAATTTGCAGAAACGAAAAACGAATACCAGTAGGATTGCTTCGATTTTTTACTATTTTTGCGACACCAAAATTGAACGGCCCCATAGTTCAATGGATAGAATATCAGATTCCGGTTCTGACGATCTGG
>CAZXHP010000243.1:0-4998 GCA_964639655.1 uncultured Mariniphaga sp. | reverse complement strand
ATTGATTAGGTTATTTTTTGTATTTTTAAGAAAAAAATATGAAAGCATACAGATATAAAACGAAGATTTCCAGCACTGGAAAAATATTAATTCCAGTGAGCCCAGCACTTTATGATAAAGAAGTTGATGTAATAATTTTGCCGAAAAACAGGGGAAAGAGAAAAGAATTAAAAGCAGTTGATTTTGTAAATAAATGGGCTGGATTTTTAAAAAACGATGACATTGAAAAATCCAAGTACGATTATCTTTCAGAAAAATACAAATGAAGAAAGTTCTTTTTGACACCAATATTATTCTTGATATCGCACTAAAACGCCCTCCGTTTTTTCAGGATGCCTACGAACTTTTTGCTTTAATTGATGAAAAAAAGATAACGGGAAGCATTTCAGCTACCACTATTACTGATATTTATTTCATTTCGAAAAAAGAGAAAGGACACCAGGAAACCATTCAGTTTATAAATAATCTGTTAGAAGTTTTAGATGTTATTGGAGTAGATAAGGAAGTAATTTTACATGCATTATCCCTGAAAATTTTAGACTTTAAGGACGCTGTTCAGATTTCTGCTTCAGAACACAATGAAATAGAAATCATCATCACACGAAATAAATCAGATTTTGTAAATACCTCACTGGAAATATTTACCCCCAAAGAATTTTTAAAATTAGAGTTATAGTTCATAAAATATTGGTCTTATGCGCAAATTTATTCTATTTATCTTTTTTGTAATGACAGCTTTTTCCATTTCCGCTCAGTACGACAACACCATTTCCCTCCTCGTTCGTGCCGACGATATCGGCTCCTTTCATGCAGCGAATGTGGGATGTATCGAATCGTACCAAAACGGAATTGCCCGATCGGTGGAGTTGATGCCAACCTGCGCATGGTTTCCTGAGGCGGTAAAAATGCTGAATGAGAATCCGGGTTACGATGTGGGCATTCATTTAACGCTCACCAGCGAGTGGAGCAGTGTAAAGTGGCGCCCGCTCACCCATTGCCCCGGTTTGGTTGATGACGACGGTTATTTTTTCCCGATGGTGTGGAAAAATCCCAACTTTCCACCCGGCTCCTCCATTTCTGAATCGGACTGGGAACCGGAAGAAATTGAGCAAGAGCTGCGTGCACAGATTGAATTGTCACTAAAACATCTTCCGCACATATCACATCTGTCAAGTCACATGGGTTTTACCAGCCTCGACCCGAAAATAGGAGAACTGGTTGACAAACTGGCCGGAGAATACGGGCTTGAAGTGAATACCGAAGGGCTTCAACGGTTTCCGGGTTGGGGCAGGGATGTGCCGATGGAACAGCGCATCGATAAATTTTGTGAAAACCTGGAAAAGCTTACGCCCGGCAAATACCTTTTTGTGGAACATCCGGCAAAAGATACCGAAGAAATGAAAACTGTGGGACATAAAGGTTACGAAAATGTTGGCCTCGATCGCGAATGGGTTACCCGGGTTTTTACCAGCGAAAAAGTGAAACAAACTATTCAGAAAAAAGGAATAAAGCTAATTAGCTATGCTGATTTGAAAAAATAGTTTGATGGTGAATTCAGCATTTTTGTTTTTCCGGTTTAAGTTGAATATTTTATATTTGATTAAATTCATGAAAAATACATGAAGCTATGAAACGATATAACTCATTTCCGGTTGTAACTTTAATCCTCTTTTTTGTTTTGGCTTCCTGCAAAACTGAAAATGTCAAAACTTCCGGTGAATTCCTCAATGCCTCTTTATTTGAGTTTCAGGATTTGGAGCCGCGTTGGAACAGTTTTGAAAATCCGACTTCGGAAAAAGGTGTCGGTGGGCAGGAAAACAGAGGCGCCAAAGGGCATCCCTATGATTTCCTGAAAGCCGGGGAAACAAAGGTGCTGATGAATGTTGACGGAGCTGGTATAATCACCCGCATGTGGTTTACTATTCAGGACCGTTCGCCACAAATGCTGCGTTCGCTAAAAATTGAAATATTTTGGGACGGCGAAGAAAAACCGGCTGTTTCGGCGCCATTTGGCGATTTTTTCGGAAATGGCTTGGGAAGAATGGTGCCCCACGAAAGCGAATTGTTTTCCAGCGCCGAAGGACGGTCGTTTAACTGTTTTATACCCATGCCTTATAGAACAGGCGCTAAAGTGGCAGTCACCAACGAAGGCGACACGGATTTGAATATGCTTTTTTATGACATCAATTTTGTTAAACTGAACAGTTGGAATGAAAATAACCTCTATTTTCACTGTTTCTGGAACCGCGATACAGCAACTACACCAGGAGTGGATTACACCATATTGCCAAAGGTTGAAGGTAAAGGAAGATTTCTGGGCGTTCATTTTGGCGTAATGGCCAATCCGGTTTATCAGAAATCCTGGTGGGGCGAAGGCGAAGTGAAAATGTACCTCGACGGCGATGGCGAATTCCCGACGCTTGTGGGCACCGGTACCGAAGATTATATTGGAACCGCATGGGGACAAGGCGCTTTTATAAACCGTTATACAGGCTGTCCGGTTGCCGACAGAGAAATGGATCACTGGACGTTTTACCGTTACCATATTCCCGATCCGGTATTTTTTAATTCTGATATTCGGGTTGAAATTCAGTCCATGGGCGGCAATATGAAAGACAAGGTGATTGAGTTTCTCGACAACGGCGCTCCATTGATCCCGGTATCCGTACAGGAAGGACAGACGTTCACGGGGCTGATGGATTCAGTTCCTCCGGTTGATTTGAGAAATGACGATTTAATGGATGGCTGGACCAACTTTTACCGCTCCGACGACTGGTCGTCAACCGCCTATTTTTACCTGGACAAACCGGTAAATGAATTACCTGAAATGCCTGATACAGAATTCAGAAAATACGGACTGTAATTAAATATAATACAATGAGATTTATGAAAAAATTCAAAACAATTTTTACCACCCTTTTATTTTTTGCAATTTGTTTTGCAAACGCCCAGGACCCCAACCGTTTTAAATCGCAGATTGAAGAATTGGTTCAAAAAGAACACCGGTTTGACCCCGGTAAAAAACTTGCTCTGTTCACCGGAAGTTCCAGTGTGCGCATGTGGAAAAACGTAGCCGACTATTTTCCGGAGTACAATGTGATTAACAACGGTTTTGGCGGTTCGCATTTTAGCGATTTGATTTACTATTACGACAAACTGATTCCGAAATACAATCCGGATTACCTGTTTATTTACGAAGGCGACAACGACATTGCCAGCGATAAAGAGCCAGGGAAAATTTTGAAGGAAGCCAAACTGCTGGTTGAACGGATTCAGCAGGATTTACCCGAAACCAAAGTGGTGCTGATTTCGGCTAAACCCAGTGTAGCCCGCTGGCATCTGCACAAAAACTACGGGAAGCTGAACAAAAAACTGGAAAGGCTGGCAAAAAAAACCAACAACCTCGAATTTGCCGATGTATGGAGCGCTATGCTCGATGAAAACGGGCAGGTTTTTACCGATGTCTTCCTCGACGACAACCTGCATATGAACAAAAAAGGTTACGACATCTGGGGAAAAGTGATCGGAGCGTTTCTGGAGGAATGAGCAACATTTAAATCAATATTTTCAACTAAACCAATTTACCATGAATTCAAAACTGTTTTTTGCAATGATTTTTCTGTTTTGTTTGGTATCGTGCCAGAATACGACAAAAAAACAGGAACAGCGTAATTTTAATTCTGTTTATGAAGGCGAACACCTGAACCGGCTGGCATTTCCTATTGGCGGAATAGGTGCGGGTATGTTTTGCCTTGAAGGAAGCGGTGCCATTTCACATGTTTCGGTTCGGAACCACCCGGATGTTTACAACGAACCATTTATGATGGCTGCTATTTCTGTGAAAGCGATTGAAAACGGCGCCAAAGTGCTGGAAGGCCCGGTGCCGGCATGGAAGATTTTTGGTAATCCCCGCACCGGAAATGGAGCCGGAGAAAAATCTTACGGATTTCCCCGTTTTGATAAAGTTTCGTTCGAAGCCCGGTTTCCATTCGGAAAAATTAAACTTGAAGACGCTGATTTACCGATGCAGGTTTCGGTTACAGGCTGGAGCCCGTTTATTCCAACGGATGAAGATAACTCAAGCCTGCCGGTTGGCGGACTGGAATATACGTTTAAAAATACTTCTGGAAAAGAACTGGAGGCTGCATTTTCCTACCATGCCGAAAACCTGATGCGCATTGAAATTCCCAGTGAGTGGGGTGGCTATTTCGAACGGGGCCATTCCATTTCAGGAATACCAAACGGTTTTTTATTACGCCAGGAATGTCATTCGGACAAACCCCATTTTAAAGGCGATTTCGCCATATTTACCGATGACCCCGAAACGGTTGTGGATTTGTGCTGGTTTCGCGGCGGCTGGTTCGATTCGCGCACAGTACTATGGAAAGATCTTACGGAATTTACTTTTCAGGAAGACACGACTACTGTGAATTCACCCGGTGCATCGCTTTATGTTCCGTTCAAATTAAAACCCGGCGAAGAAAAAAACATCCGGCTAATGATGGCCTGGTATGCGCCACATTCCATGCTAAGGGCCGGTTTGGGCCCGGTTTCGCAGGAACAACTGGAAAAAGATTTGGCTGCCTGTGTTCCCGGCGATGACTGTTGTGCCGATTTAAGCCATATTTACTACGAACCCTGGTACTCCGGCAAGTTCAAAAATATTGATGAAGTTGTAAATTTCTGGAAACAGAACTACAATGATTTGAAATCGAAAACCACTCTTTTTTCTGATGCTTTTTACAGTTCAGATTTGCCACCCGAAGTTATTGAAGCAGTGGCTGCTAACCTGACGATTTTGAAATCGCCGACGGTTTTGCGGCAAAAAGACGGAAAACTCTGGGCGTGGGAAGGTTGCCACGACGACAGCGGTTGTTGTTACGGCTCGTGCACCCATGTGTGGAATTACGCGCAGGCCATCCCGCATCTTTTCCCGACACTGGAACGTTCGTTGCGCGAAACCGAATTTATTGCCAGCCAGAATGAAGAGGGGCATCA
>CAZXHP010000242.1:0-5016 GCA_964639655.1 uncultured Mariniphaga sp. | reverse complement strand
TGCCGTACCTGCAACGAAGCATCGCGGGCGAGAATGATTCCGTGCATAAAATAAACCATTTTGGTAAATCCGCTGCAATCCATGGCAAGGGCAGAAGTTCCGCCCCAAAGGTAGGGACGGCCTTTCATGCTTTGGGCCAGGTTGACCAGTGAAGTTGAATCAGGGCTTATTGCTTCCCTGAATTCAGAAAAGGAAACCCAGTTTTGCGGGGTGGTAAAACCTTCGTGCCCATCGGGAAACCTCACTTTGACGTAATTCCATCGCTGTTCCAGCAATTCCAGAATGCCGCCCATGGTCACATCGGCGACAGGATTTTCCAGTCTTTCGGTTTCAAAGATTTGGGTGAACGAGCCGGTAAAAATTACCCGTTCGACTTGTCTCCAGCCTTGAAGCTCGTTTTCAGTCACCGGAAAAATGCCGCCGGATGGCGCCCACGAAATGTAACGGTCGGGTGTTTGCACCAAATGCCAGCCGCCTTGTTTTTTCAGAATTTTAACCGGAGTCCCAAGCAAAGCCTGGGTAACCAGTTCTGCAGAATATCGGGGTGTAGCCCTGAAGTTGGCTGCTGAAACATGTACCAGCGCATACGGTTTTTCGCCAACGGTGGAGTCGGGCAGAAGTGAAATTTTATCAACCACCTCAAACGACTCGAATTGATTGATAAGTTCATTTTTCAGACTTTCATTATCGGTTTCGCCATGCAACACGACCTTCCCTTTTTGAAACGAAGCTTCCACATAGAAAAAAGTCTCGCGCTTGTCAGGAACGTTATTTTGTTCAAACTGAACGATAATATCTTCTGCTACTTTGCGGTTATTTACACCGCACGAAACTAAAATCGTTACGGAAAGCAGCAGAATGACAATATTTTCTGATCTTTGGCCCATGTTCTGATGTTGCAGTTGAACAAAGATAGGGAAACGCACGGAACAATAAACTAAATTTTATCAGTGGAAAATAATTTTGAAATACCCGTTTTGTTTCAGGATGAACAAATTATTGTGGTGGACAAACCGGTTGGGCTGGCGGTTCACAAAAACGATTTTATGCCCCACGATGCGCCGTACCTGACCAAATTGCTGGGCGATGTGACCGGCAAATGGATTTACAACGTGCACCGGCTCGATGCCAAAACTTCAGGTGTGATGGTTTTGGTGTTTTCTCCCGAAATGGCAAAGGAACTTACGTTACAGTTTGAACGCAAAGAGGTTGCGAAAAAATATGTGGCTGTGGTGCAGGGTAATCCGGGTGAGGGTACGTTTAGCGAAAAGGTACTGGTAAAAAAGAAGTCAAAATTTAAGAAACCGGCTGTAACGCACTACAAAACAATCGGTTCGGTTGAAACGGATATTTCATACAAGGAGAAAACCAACATTGTGTTAAGCCTGGTGGAAATTACTCCTGAAACCGGCCGCTGGCATCAGATTCGCCAGCACTTTGCCAAAAACAGGTTCGACATTGTGGGTGACTCGCACCATGGCGATTTTACGCTGAATAAAATCATCACCGAAAAAACCGGCATTAACAGGTTGCTGCTCCATGCTTCGTCGCTGGAATTTACTCATCCCGAAACACAAACCCGGAAAGCATTTGTTTCGCCTGTGCCGCCGGAGTTTGAAAAGGTGATGGATAGCTACCGGAAGATGTGATGCCCTCATTTTTATGTTGCCCAAAAATCAAATTCAGTTATCTTTGGAATTTCAACGAAAAATCAAAAAAAAGATTTGTAATGAGAAGAATTGCACTGCTGTTTTTATGTCTTGTTTCTATTGGAGTTTTGGCGCAACATCCTGCCAAAAAACCACTTTCTATTGAAGATTTTGGTAGCTGGAATACGCTGACCAATCCTATGATTTCCAACGACGGAGCCCGGATTGCCTTCGAACAAAATCCGCAAAAAGGCGACGGGATGTTGGTTGTAAAAAGCGGAAAATCAGATTATGACACCATTCCCCGTGGAAATAGAGCGGCATTTGGGCCGGAAAACGATTTTATCGTGTTCTCCATCCGGCAGCCCGAAGACAGCATCCGCAAAGCAAAAATCGATAAGGTGAAAAAGGAAGATATGCCCAAAGACAGCCTGGGAATTTGGATTTTTGACAGCAATAACATAAAGAAGTTTCCGAAGCTGAAATCCTATAAAATACCGGAAGAAAATGCACGCTGGATAGCTTTTACGGTTGAGCCTGCTCCTGCACCGAAAGACACAACAGAAAACAACTCGAAAAAGAAAAAAGCGAAACAGGAAGGCGACGACATGGTGCTGTTTCAGGTTGAAACCGGCGATACTTTGATTTTTCGGAATGTTTCAGACTGGACGTATGCAAAAAAAGGTGAGTCTATTTTTTTCAGCCGGGAAATAAAGGATTCAACCGGAACCGTTTCGTCCCTTTTTGCGTTTGATACGTCAACAGGGCAGTCAACAGAAATTTATTCAGAAGAAGGCTGGATGAAAAAACTGACCTCAGACGAAGCAGGAAATCAATTTGCATTTCTGTTTTCGCAGGATACCATCAAAGAAAAAGTTTATTCGCTTTTTCTGGGAGATTTAAATGAAACTCCGGATATAATTGTGGATGGCTACACACGTGGCATTCCGGTGGGATGGACACCCAGCGAAAACGGGAACATCTATTTTTCGGAAGACGGCGCCAAACTGTTTTTTGGTACGGCAGAGAGTCCTGAACCGGCGCCCAAAGATACGATTCCTGAAGATGAAAAGCCAAAATTGGACATCTGGCACTGGCAGGATTTGAAAATTCAGCCGCAACAAAAAGTGGAAGCTGAACGGGAGAAAAAGCGCACTTACCTGGCCGTTTATCACGTCGGTCTGAATCGGTTTATTCAACTGGCCGATCCGAATGTCAGGGATATTTCAACACTCGGGAAAGGGAACAGCGAGCTGGCTTTCGGGTACAACGAATTGCCCTACCTGCGCGAATCGGGCTGGACCGGCGACCGGAAACGTGATTATTACATTATAGATGTTAAATCGGGTATCAAACGCGAAATTGCCGACTGTAAATCGTATGTGCGCATTTCGCCCCAGGGGAAATATGTGGTTTGGTATGAACCGGCCGATAGCAGTTATTATGCCCGTTCTACCGACATCAACCAACTTGAGGCGGTTTCGCTGACAAAATTTCTTCCGGTAAATTTTTATGATGAAACCAATGACCGTCCTATGGATCCGCGTCCGTATGGTGTGGCCGGTTGGAGCGAGGACGACCGATTTGTTTACATTTATGACCGTTACGACATCTGGAAACTCGATCCGGCCGGAGAGCGGGTTCCGGTTAACATTACCAAAGCTTTTGGCCGCAGGAATCAAATCAGGCTTCGCTACATTAAACTCGATGCTGAACTGGAATACATCCCTTCTGATGAACCTGTGTTACTTAGTGCATTTGATGAGCAGACCATGGCAGGAGGATTTTTTCGCACCCGCTTCGGCGTTGTCGCCGACCCGGAATTGCTGGCCATGGAAAAGAATCATTTTGGGGCGGTTAGAAAGGCAAAAAATGCAGACAAGTTAATCTGGACAAAGGAAAACGTGCGCGAATTTCCCGATTTGTGGTGCAGCGCCCCGAATTTTTTGAAGACGGAACGAATATCCGATGCCAACCCACAGCAAAAAAATTTCATTTGGCCCAGGGTACAGTTGGTGGAATGGACTTCTTTTTCAGGAGAAAAACTGAAAGGGTTGCTTTACTTCCCTGAAAATCTTGATCCTGCCCAAAAGTACCCTTTGATGGTTTATTTTTATGAACGGAATGCTGAAAACCTTTACCGTCACCAGCACCCGGCGCCCAGCCGTTCCACCGTTAACCGTCCGTTTTATGCAAGCAACGGTTACATTGTTTTTGTTCCCGATATTACTTACAAAGAAGGCTATCCGGGGCAAAGTGCGTATAATGCCATCGTGAGCGGAACTCAATATTTGGTGAATACGTTTCCGTACATCGATGAAAAGCGAATGGCATTGCAGGGGCAAAGCTGGGGTGGTTACCAGATTGCTTATCTGATTACCCAGACCGACTTGTATGCGGCCGCCATGGCCGGTGCACCGGTAAGCAACATGACCAGCGCCTACGGGGGGATCCGCTGGCAAACCGGATTGAGCCGGATGTTTCAGTACGAACAGACCCAAAGCCGTATTGGCGGCACACTTTGGGAAAAACCGCTCCATTACATCGAAAATTCACCACTGTTTTATGCGCCTAAAGTGAATACACCGCTTTTAATGATGCATAATGACAACGACGGAGCTGTTCCGTGGTATCAGGGTATCGAGTATTTTGTGGCACTGCGCCGTCTCGATAAGCCGGTGTGGATGCTCTCCTACAACGGTGAACCGCATAATCTGAATGCCACAAGCTGGGCCAACCGCATGGATTTGAGCAAACGCATGTTTCAGTTTTTTAACCACTACCTGAAAGGCGAACCCATGCCCGAGTGGATGGAAAAGGGAGTTCCTGCAATGGAGAAAGGGGAAAACCTGGGATACTAAATTTCATCAAAAATAATATTTGGAAGAAGCCGGGTAAGTCGCCCGGCTTTTTGTTTGCCGTAAAATCAGGACAGTTCATCGAGTTTGTTGAGTTAAAATTTTTCTTTTCCCGAATTTTGGAGTAACGATTAAACGATGTTGTTCGTCTAATAAAAAACAAAACAAAACACGATGAAACGAATTTACGTATTTTCCATTCTGTTAGTTTTCCTTTTTACTGCCTGCGAAACAGAACCCGGTGTATCTGATGCATTTGCAAAATACAAATACAAAAACGGGGTAACATCCATTACCGTGCCCGGCTGGGCTATCAGGCTGGCTGCACGCTGGGGCGATTTGGACAAGAATGAACGCGAATTGCTTCAGAGTATCGATAAGGTAAAAATTCTTGCCATTGAAGACAAAGATTTGAATGCCCGCAGCAATTTGCACAAGGAGTTTTACAGCGCCGTCAGGGAAAACAGTGAGATGGAAGAACTGATGGTGGTAAGGGACGGAAACGACCA
>CAZXHP010000241.1:1582-5035 GCA_964639655.1 uncultured Mariniphaga sp. | reverse complement strand
CGGTTTCGAGGCAGCGGAAGAAACGCCGGTACGCTTTTTTCTTGAAAACGGCGAACTAAAAATGGTTTCGGAGTTTCCGGTGGAGGAAACCACCATGGCCAGCCAGGAAACCACACCTTTTGCAGCCGGCGACACCATTTCCGTAAAAAATATGTTTTTGTACAGCGTGAACAACTTCCGGTTGCTGGTACGCAACTTTTTCCCAAGCGCCACGTTTACAGCCGTAAAAAGTGCTCACGAAACACACGAGCAGGCGGTTATGGTTGAAATTTCAGACGGGGTGCGGCAGCAAACCGTGCCTGTTTTCGGTCATGCCGGCATGGCTGCCGACACGGTGGAAGTTCCGCTGGCCAACGCCACCCTGAAACTGGCTTACGGCGCCAAACCCATTCATCTGCCGTTCCGCATTCACCTGAATGAGTTTCAGTTGGAACGTTACCCGGGCTCCGAGTCGCCTTCTTCTTACGCCTCCGAAGTGGTACTCATCGACGAAGCCGAAGGGGTGGAACGCCCTGTGCGCATCTTTATGAATAATACTTTGCTGTATAAGGGCTATAAATTTTTTCAGTCATCGTACGACCAGGATGAAAAGGGAACCATTCTTTCGGTGAACTACGATTTGTGGGGAACCTGGATTTCCTACCTCAGCTATTTCCTGCTCGGTCTGGGATTCCTGCTTTCCCTGATCAATAAAAATTCTTACTTCCGGTTTTTAGCGCAACGCCTGAAACAAAATACCGCCAAAACAGCTTTGGTGACCATTCTTGTGGCAGGATTTTCCGCTACCGCTTCGGCACAGATCGGAAGCGGTGCCAATATTCCGGCCACTGATCCGCAGCTTTCAAAAACATTCAGCGAACTTTGGGTGCAAAGCATTGACGGAAGGATTAAACCGTTGAGCACCATGAACAGCGAAATTGTGCGCAAGGTGGCCCGGAAATCGACCCTTTACGGCAAACAGGCCGATGAGGTGGTACTGAGCATGATGACCTATCCGGAAATCTGGCAAACCCTGCCGTTTGTAAAAGTTGACAGCAAAGAACTGGCTGCCGAACTGGGTATTTCGGGAAAAACCGTTTCGGTGCAGCAGATGTTCGACATGCAGGGCAATTACAAAATTTCGGAACAGGTGCGGGCGGCGTTCAGCAAACCGGCGGCCATGCGCAACCAAATAGAAAAAGATTACATCTACCTCGACGAGCGGGTAAGCATCTGCTTTATGGTGTTCCGTGGAACGCTGTTTAAAGTTTTCCCGCGCGACCGGGTGGAAGACCCGTGGTATGCACCGGGCGAAAATGCAGCTGAATATACGGGAGGCGACTCCATATTTGTTAAAAGCGGATTTAACCTGCTGATTCAGTCTATCCAGAACGGAAACAATGCTGAAGCGCTGGAAGTGTTGAATGCGGTGGACAACTTCCAGCAAAAATATGGCGGCGATCTGCTTCCCGGGCAGGCCAAAAAAGATGCGGAAATCCTGTACAACAAAGTGAATCCGTTCGAACGAATTTACCCCTACTACCTGCTTTTCGGCTTTTTGCTGCTGGTGGTGCTGCTGGCCAATATTTTCAGGCAAAAGCCGCTGCCGGTGTTTCTTAGAAAATCGTTCTATTTTGTTATTGTGCTACTGTTTGTAGTGCACACTGCAGGAATTATTATCCGCTGGTATATTTCGGGCCGGGCGCCGTGGAGCAACGGCTACGAAAGTGTAATTTACGTGGCCTGGGCCGCCATGCTGGCCGGCATTCTGCTGGGCCGGAAATATCCCATGGTAATAGCCACAGCCGCTTTCCTAACGGGGGTTTCGCTTTTTGTGGCACACCTCAACTGGATGAATCCTGAAATCACGCCACTTGTTCCGGTGCTGAAATCTTACTGGCTGACCATCCACGTTTCCATTATTACGGCCAGTTACGGGTTTTTCGGGCTGAGTGCATTTCTGGGAATTCTGGTGCTGGTGCTCATCATTATTCGCAAAAATTCCAACGAAGAAAAAGTGAACCATTTTATCGATCAACTCACTTCCATTAACGAAATGTCGGTTACAGTCGGACTTTATTTCCTGACCATCGGCACGTTTCTCGGCGGTGTTTGGGCCAACGAAAGCTGGGGCCGTTACTGGGGCTGGGACCCCAAGGAAACCTGGGCACTGATAACTGTTATGATTTATTCGTTTATCGCCCACATGCGGCTGATTCCTTCGCTGAAAGGCATTTATAATTACAACATGGCATCGGTTTTTGGTTTTGCTTCGGTACTGATGACCTATTTCGGCGTAAACTATTTTCTGGCCGGATTACACTCTTACGGAAAAGGTGTGGCCAACGGCGTACATCCTTCCGTGCTCATCACTTTTGGGGTGATTGGCGGATTAATGATTTGGGCGTACCTGAAGGACATGAAGTACGAAAAACAGAAGGAAAAAAGTGCCTGAAGTTCTTCGACAGATTTACTAATTTTCTTCAGGTTGAACTTCGCCCTTTTTTTCGTTGAACCCGATTCCGTGTTGTTCCAATTCTGCAAGCACCGGTTCGTAAACCAGCCGGTGGGTGGGAATGTGCATTCCAGTGAGATTTATTTTCCCTGTTAAAAACAGTTTGACGGCAACCGCCAGCGGCAATCCCACGGTTTTGGCCATGGCGGTGTGGATGTCGTCGTCGCCGGTAACCACCAGCGAACTGGTCAGTTGCATGGGAATGCCTGTATTTTTCTCGCGGTAAATGAACTTGTGCCACATCACCACCATGTCTTTTTCTCCGGGCAGTAACTGCCATTTCGACTTTAATAGGTGTTCCATCACCTGGGCCGGAGTTGCTTGCTTCAGCCCGATTTTGGCATTGCTGAAAATCCCCAGCCATTTTAGTTTCTGAATAATGTCCGAATCCTGGTCGATGTGCATGTAATGGTACAATTTCAGTTCCACCGAATCGGTAGGATGGTAATACAAAAACGAATTGATGAACTCGCGGTGTGTCATGTTTTCGGTGTTTTCCATGATGTAGGAATCGTCGGTGGCACCCAGTTGCACAAACACGTTCCACGCCCGGCTAAATCCCGGCCGGCGAAGCGTTCCGCGGTAAATGGTGGGAATTCCCTGCAGGTTATATTTTTCGATGTATTTCAGCGAGTCGCGGTTGGCATACCCTTCAAAAAGCCCGTAGTTTTCAATGTCGATGAGTTCCGTTCGGCGAAAAAGCCGGTTGTAGGGAATGTATTTGTATTTGCCGTTCTGGATGAATTTTGCAGGCCCGTCCTGCCCGGCCAGCACCACATTGCGCGGGTTCCAGCTAAACTTGTAGTGCCACGGATTGTTGTCCGATTCGGGTGCAACCAGTCCTCCGGTAAACGATTCAAAACTCTGCAGGTCGTGGCTTTCGGATTTAATGCGGTCAATCAGTTTCATTGCCGACATGTGGTCGAGACCGGGGTCGAGGCCGCATTCATTCAGGAAGA
>CAZXHP010000241.1:0-1482 GCA_964639655.1 uncultured Mariniphaga sp. | reverse complement strand
ATACTGAATGAGCGTGCAGCTTGACCGGCCGGCACCAAATATTAAAATGTTTTTCATTTCGATTAATATATTCTTCTTTTAAAACCGGAATAATTGACTCATTAAATGCTAAAGCCGGGTTTCAAGGTGATTTCTAATTCTAATCGCCAAGCTAAAGCATGGCGCAAAAACGACTAATATAACCTGAAAAATAGTCAACTCCACAACCCGAAAACTGCAACCTGTAACGTTGAAACTTTAAACCCGGAACTTTGAACTTTAAACTCTAAACTTTTACCCTGTGAAATAAATCTTCGATTTAATGCTATGCATTATTTCACAGGGTGAACTCAATCCCCTGCGCCAGCGGCAGTTCCGTTCCAAAATTAATGGTATTGGTTTGCCGCCGCATGTAGGCTTTCCACGCATCGGAGCCCGACTCGCGGCCGCCTCCGGTTTCCTTTTCGCCGCCAAAAGCACCTCCAATTTCGGCACCCGACGTGCCAATGTTGATGTTGGCAATGCCGCAATCGGAACCCTCGTGCGACAGGAACTTTTCGGTTTCCAGCATGTTGGTCGAAAACATGGCCGACGACAATCCCTGTGGCACATCGTTGTGCAACCGGATGGCTTCCTCCAAATCGGTATAGCGAATCATGTATAGAATGGGCGCAAAAGTCTCTTCCTGAACGATTTCGAAATGATTTTCCACTTCGGCAATGCAGGGTGAAACATAAGTCCCGGTTTTGTATTTTTCGCCTTCCAGCACTTCCCCACCGGTAATAATTTTCCCTCCTTCGGCTTTTATTTTTTCAACGGCGTTCACAAAATCCTGCACCGCCCGGTTGTCCACCAGCGGCCCCACCAGCGTTTTCGGGTCGAGGGCATGGCCAATGGGAAGCTGCTCATATACCGAAAGCAGTTTTTGTCTGAACTGGTCGTACACCGAATCGTGTACAATAATCCTCCGTGTGGAAGTGCAGCGCTGCCCGCAGGTTCCCACGGCGCCAAAAACCACTGCCCGCAACGCCATTTCCAAATCGGCATTGGGTGTGATGATGATGGCGTTGTTTCCGCCCAGTTCGAGAATGGATTTTCCCAGCCGCTCGCCTACCAAACGCCCTACTTTTTTTCCAATGCGGGTGGAACCGGTAAACGAAACCAACGGAATATTTTTATCGCTGAACAGCCCGTCGCCCAGTAATTTGGAATCGGCAGCCACCAGGTTGAGCACGCCTTCGGGAACGTTGTTTTCCTTTAAAACCTTTGCAACAATTTTGTGAACAGCCACGGCGCACAAATACACTTTCGACGACGGTTTCCACACAACCACATCGCCGCAAACCAGCGCCAGCATAGCGTTCCACGACCACACTGCCACCGGAAAGTTAAACGCTGAAACCACGCCAACAATACCCAGCGGATGGTACTGGTCGTACATGCGGTGGTTCGGGCGTTCGGAGTGCATGGTAAAACCATACAACTGCCGCGATTGTCCCACTG
>CAZXHP010000240.1:0-5160 GCA_964639655.1 uncultured Mariniphaga sp. | reverse complement strand
AATGAAATAGAAACTTAAAAAGGAAAGCCGAAGGGTGCACCAACACCCGCCGGCTAAATGGTCGAAAACCGACTTACTCGTAAAAAAAATCTAGTAACAACCATCAAAAACAAAAGTATGAAAATTTATTTATTAAAGTTTGATGACGTATTAATTAAACTAATTCGAAAAATGAAACTAACAATCTTATTAATGACACTGTTAGTATCGGGTGTATGTGCAACAAACGCTGTATCTCAGGTATCAAAGGTTACCCTGGCGATGAACAACGTGACCGTCGCCCAGGTGATGGATGCCATTGAAGACCAAACCGATTATCTTTTTGTATATAATAAAAGAGAGGTTGATCTGACGCGAAAAGTTACTGTGGTGGCTGAAAATAAAACGGTTGCTGAAGTGCTTTCTTCCCTGTTTTATGATACGAATATAATCTATGCTGTGGAAGGGCCCAATATTATGTTGATGGAAACCACGCAGCCGGTGCAACAGCAACGAAAAATTGCCGGTAAAATTACCGATATAAATAACCAGCCGCTTCCGGGTGTAACCATAATAATAAAAGGGACTACCCAGGGTACCGTTTCAAATACTGACGGCGAATATTCCCTTACAAACGTTCCGGATAATGCCACACTTGTATTTTCATTTGTTGGGATGGAAACAAAGGAAATTCCTGTAGGAAATCAAACGACTATTGACGTGATGTTGGAATCAGCCACAATTGGAATTGAGGAAGTGGTGGCTGTGGGATATGGTACGATGAGAAAATCTGACCTTACGGGGACAGTTTCAAGGGTGACTACAGAAAGAGCGATGGATATTCCAAACTCCAATATATTGCAGGCACTCAAGGGAAATGTAGCAGGATTGAACGTTGGCACTCCGGATCGTCCTGGAGAAAATCCATCCCTGAGTATTCGGGGAACGAATTCAATTTCAGCAGGAAACAGTCCGCTGATTGTTGTCGATGGTATTATTTATAACGGGTCGTTAAGCAGCATAAACACGAATGATGTGGAATCGGTCGATGTTCTTAAGGATGCCAGTGCCGCGGCGGTTTATGGATCGCGTTCTGCAAATGGCGTAATAATAATTACAACTAAAAAAGGAACATCAGAAAAACCGGTGTTTAATTTTTCCGGTAAATATGGTATCTCAAACCCGGTTAAACTTATTGAAATGCTGGACGGACCCGAGTATATCCAAAAAGTGATTGATTTTTGGCAAGCCAAAGGACAGGATGCCAACATCAACAATGTGACCGATTACCTGAACATTGTTGAAGCAAATAATTATGAGGCCGGAAAAACTATCGACTGGTACGACGAACTGGTCAAACCTGCAAATTTTCAGAATTATAACCTCAGTGTATCCGGTAAAACGGAAAACACAAATTACTTTATTTCCGGAGCTTATCATGGAGAAGAAGGGATTGTCGAAAACGACAATTTTAAGCGGATTACAGCCCGGGCTAATTTTATTAATCAAATTACCGATTGGTTTACAGTCACGGTAAAATCATCGTTTTCAAATCTCGATTACTCGGGAGTCCAGGTTCCTTTAATTTCGGGATTAAGTCCATACAGTAGTTTTTATGAAGACAAAGAAAAAGGCACATTCAAAGAATACCCAATGGACGACACTTTTTTTCTGCATCCTTTTATCGAAGCCTCGATTGATAATTCGGACGTTCGAAATGACCTGTGGGGACTGCTTTCAGGTGAAATTAACATTCCTTTTATACAAGGTTTGAAATGGACCATGAACTATTCGCTCAATCACCGTTTGAGAAAACTCAATGAATTTCAGGATAAATCATATGCTAAAACGAGTAATGGTTCTGCCAGAAAAGAAGTGTATGAAAATTATGATTGGCTACTGGATAATATTTTAAATTACAAGCGCAGCGTTGGAGATCATTCTATTGACTTAACTTTCCTGTATAGTCGTGAATATCAAAGATATACAGAAACCATGGC
Organism: uncultured Mariniphaga sp.; assembly: GCA_964639655.1. GTDB lineage: Bacteria > Bacteroidota > Bacteroidia > Bacteroidales > Prolixibacteraceae > Mariniphaga. Next base: position 3,181 of record CAZXHP010000240.1, on the reverse strand, counting down.
TCGTGCTTCCAATTTTTTTAACCAGGCAATGGGATACCACAATTTAGGAATTGGCGGCGTGCAAACTGTTTCTTCCAATTTCGGCGATCAGAACGGTGTTTCTTATATGGGGCGGCTCAACTACATTTTCAAAGAACGCTATGCTGCAACGGCAACCATTCGTCGCGACGGATTTTCCGGTTTTGCGGAAGGCCATAAATACGGTACGTTCCGGTCTGCCGCATTGGCATGGACAGCCTCCAACGAAAAGTTTATGAGCAACAGCTCTCTTTTGTCGTTGTTAAAACTCAGGCTTTCTTATGGTGAAAACGGAAACCAGGCAATTGGCCGCTACGCTACGTTGGCAAGAATGGGTTCAATCGATGCGGTTTTTGGCGAATCTACACATACCGGCCTCTATGTTAGCTCAATGGCAAATACTGATTTAGGTTGGGAAACAACGAAAGTTTTTAATACCGGTGTAGATTTGGGTTTTTTTAAGAACAGGTTGAATGCAACTGCCGACGTTTATTTTTCAAAAACCTACGATCTTCTTCTTCAGCGAAATATCCCGAACTTAACCGGATTTAATTCGATTTGGACGAATATTGGCGAGGTAAGCAACAGGGGTGTTGAATTGACGATAAATTCGATAAATATTCAAAAGAATAATATCCGGTGGGAAACCGGATTTGCTTTCGATCTCAACCGGAACCGGATTGAAAAACTTTATGGTGAAGATTTGGACGGCGACGGAAAGGAGGACGACGATATTTCAAACAACTGGTTTATTGGCCAACCGTTGGGCGTTTTCTTCGGGTATAATATCGACGGTATTTATCAATTGGATGATACCGATATCCCGGAAGGCTACCGCCCCGGTGATTTTAGAATTGTTGACAAAACCGGCGAAGGTGAAATTACTCAGGAAGACAGGTATATCTACGGCAACAGACTTCCCAACTTTAAGTTCAGCATTTCAAATAATTTGATTTATAAAAATTTTTCGCTTTATGTGATGATCAATTCCATTCAGGGGGGAGGTAAAAATAATTATTATATGGGGAACAATATGATGATGCATAATCCAAACAATCAATTTGCAACGTGGTCTGAACGTTTTAATATTCCGAAAATGGATTACTGGACGCCGAATAATCCGTCAAATACCGCCGCCCGAATTGATTACATTGCACCGAGAGAGCATAATTATCTCGAAAACAGAAGTTTTGTGAGAATACAGGATGTGAACCTCGCATATAGTTTTAACAGAAAGTTTTTAACCAGCGCTGGATTGGAAGACCTCCGAATTTTCGTTAGCGGAAAAAACCTGTACACCTTCACGAAATGGTCTGGTTATGATCCGGAAAACGCAACTACATGGAGAGGAAACAGGAACAACGATGGGTTCCCTTTCCCCATGTTAAGGACTTTTACTCTTGGTGTAGATATGAAATTCTAATTATAAAATAGATTGCAATGAAAAAGATAAAAATTAATATCAAACTCTATGGAATTCTCATCGCACTTTTTTTTGTGCTGTCATGTAATGATGAATTCCTGAAAGAAAAACCCAAAAGTTTTCTTAGCCCGGAAAATGCCTATGTGGACAAAGAAGGCTTTGACGCCGGACTCGTCGCTATACATCGTATTGTGCACGGGCTTTTTACATGGCGGATTTCGTGGCTGGAATTAGGTTTTACAGATCAAAAAGACCAGGTATCATTAACGGGACAGGGGACCGACCTTGGCTGGTATTGGGATAAGGTTAACTTTTTTGGCGATTATTCATTGGTTAATCCTGATAACAGATATGTAAGCGACATTTGGAAATTGTTATATTTTATAATAAAAGACGCGAATGTAATTATTACACGCGCCGAAAATGAATCGGTTCAATGGAATTCAGATGAGGAAAAAAATGCTGTTGTTGCCGAAGCAAGATTTTTCAGGGCTTTTGCCTACCGTTACCTGGTATATCATTTTGGGGGCGTACCTGTAATCGATAAGGAAATCACCGGGATTAAGCTTGATTTTGAAAGGTCTTCAAAGTCGGAAGTTTTGGAATTTATAAAAAGCGATCTCGAATTTGCGTCGCTGCACTTACCCACGTCAAATGCCAATAACGGACGCATATTTAAAGCAGCGGCCGATCATTTACTCGCTGAAACATGCATTGCATTGGGCGAATACGACGAGGCCATTGCTGCTGCTACTGCAGTGATTGACGATCCCCAATATGAATTGATGCAGGAACGTTTTGGAAGTTTTAAAGATAAACCGGGAGATGTGTTTTGGGATCTTTTCCGGCTTGGAAATCAAAACAGCCATGAAAACACGGAGGTCATCTGGGCAATTCAAATTGAATACAACGTGCCGGGGGGCAGTGCTTCGCACCTTGAAAGGTGTTGGGGGCCTTTAATTTCCAATTTGAAAACTCCGGATAATAAACAGGCGCTTTTGGATGATGAATTTCGTGGTCGCCCAATCGGTTTTATAAGGCCTTCAGTTTATCTTGAATACGATATTTGGCGCAACGATTGGGATAATGATATGCGCAATTCGGAATACAACATGCAGCGGGAATTTTTAATTAACAATCCGGAATCGGAATACTACGGGCAAGTTTATCAACCCAGTGGAAACGACACGGTTCGTAATCATTTTGTTTATATTAAGAAAGCATCTCATCCATATGGCCATCCTCAGGGATACGATGTGAACGGGAATTTGTACAGCGATATTTATGTATTCCGCCTAGCCGAAACATATTTGTTACGGGCGGAAGCCTATATGATGAAGGGAGACGGGTTAAATGCCGCCGCCGATATAAATGTAGTACGGTCGAGAGCCAATGCCACTCCGGTTGACCCGGGGATGGTCGATATCCATTATATCCTTGATGAACGGGCACGGGAACTGGTCATTGAAGAACCACGCAGGCTCACGCTCTACCGGACCGGATTATTGGAAGACAGGGTAAAAAAACATAATCCGGTATCCGCTCCATCCGTTAAAGGCAGGGATAATATTTTACCCATTCCCCAAAGCGAAATTGATGCAAACCTGGAAGTCGAACTTACACAGAATCAGGGATATTGAATCAGAAATATCACTTTGATGGAATTCAGGATGTGAACAAAATCTTTTAATATTTAGTTAGACAAAACCGCTTCATTTTTGAGGCGGTTTTTCTACTTTT
>CAZXHP010000239.1:0-5220 GCA_964639655.1 uncultured Mariniphaga sp. | reverse complement strand
CTGGAAGCAAATCCAAACTTTCAGGATATTTATGTGGAGAAGTTGATGCTGAGTTGAAATATCCTATAAATGAAAAACTTGGATGTATGAATGAAACGTTGTATTTTTGATAAAAAAATAATGAATCGGCAGGATATAATAAATGAAATTAAACACGTGATTCAGGAAATCGTTCCGGGAGCAAAAGTTATTCTGTATGGTTCTGAAGCAAGAGGAGACTCCAATGAAAACTCCGACATCGATATTCTCATCCTCATCAACCAGGAACAAATTCCGCCAAAAACCAAAAGCCAAATTGTTAATAATGTTTATGATATCGAACTGAAATCCGGAGTTTTAATAAGTCCGGTAATTTACACCACAAAACAATGGGAAAACCGTCCCTACAAAACTCCGTTTTATATTAATGTTTTAAACGAAGGTATTGAGTTATGAAACGACCATGAATAAAATTTATTCACACAAGAGCACAATTATAATTTTCATGGGAGTTACATCGAATACCATTAAAAATTAACAATTATAATGAGATGAAAAAGCATGAACTCGATCAGAAAAGTATTGATGCACTGACAGTTTATCGTTTAGAAAGGGCAAAGGCTACCTTGCTTGAAGCTCAAACACTGATAGAAAATAATTTTTTTAATGCTGCAGTTAACCGGCTTTATTATGCCTGCTATTACGCAGCAATTGCGCTACTCGTAAAACACCGAATTTCTGCACATACTCACTCCGGAGTTAAACAAATGCTGGGTTTGCATTTTGTTGTTAACGGCAAACTTTCATCAGAAAATGCCCGGTTTTACAACCAAATTTTCAACGACAGAATTACCGGTGATTATGATGATTTCATTATTTACGAAAAGGAAATGGCAGAAGAAATGCTTCCAAAAGCAACAAGTTTAGTAACGGCAATTAGTCAATTGATTGACCAGTAATATTTTATTTCCATTAAGCCCCGCTCAATTCCTTCGTAGAAAGCAACCCACACGCCGCGTAAATATCCTGGCCACGGGAGGCGCGGATGGTGGTTAAAATTCCTTTTTGGTTGAGCTGTTCTTTAAACCGCTGAATGGTATCTTCGCCCGGACTTTTCAATGGCGTTCCCGGCACAGGATGAAACCGGATAAGGTTGATGCGGCATTTCAATCCACTAAGCAGTCGCGTCAGTTCTTTTACATGGCGGGGCGAATCATTCAGTCCTTCAAACAAAATATATTCGAACGAAACCCGGCGTTGCCGGCCAAAATCCCAGCTTTTAATTTCATTCACTACTTCGTCAATCGGGTAAGCCACCTGAACGGGCATGAGTTGCTGACGTTCGTCGTTAAACGGTGTATGTAAACTTACGGCCAGATGCGCTTCACTTTTTTCGAGGAAAGTAAGCATCCCCGGAATGATGCCGATGGTGGAAACCGTAATCCGGCGCGGACTCATGGCAAAACCCCAGTCAGCTGTAAATATTTCAAGGCTTTTCAATACTTCCTCAAGGTTGTCGAACGGTTCGCCCATACCCATGTAAACGATGTTGGAAACCTGTCCGGCTTCTTCGATACTTTTCACCTGGTTTATAATTTCGCCGGCAGTGAGCTGCCCCTGAAAACCCTGCTTGGCCGTAAAACAAAACAGGCAACCCATTTTGCATCCCACCTGCGAACTCACGCAAACGGTAATCCGGTCGCGTTCGGGAATCATGGCCGTTTCCACAAATTTATGGCCGGTGGTGGGAAACAAATATTTTTTGGTGCCGTCGGTACTTTTCTGCACCCGCGTGGAAGCTTCGAACCCAACTTCATACCTTTCGGTGAGTTGTTCCCTGGCTTTTTTGGAAAGGTTGGTCATCTCTTCAATGGTCGAAATCGCTTTTTTATACAACCAGTCGGCCATTTGTCCGGCTGCAAATTTTGGCAACCCCAATTCTGCTGCAACCTGTTGCAATTCAGCGAGCGTTTTTCCAACAAGCTTTTCCTTCATTTTGAATAATTTGGGACAAAGATAGAGGAAAAATTCTCAAAATTGGAAAAAGCAAAATCCGGGTAATTAGAAAACCGAATTTTTATTTTCTTCTGAATATTAGTAGTTTAAAAGAACTTTCATTTTGAAATACAAAAAATTTTTGCTATAATGTGTTCGAACTAAAAACAACAGAAATGGAAACAAAAAATAAATCAGCATTCGTTTTACTTGGGCTATTTAGCTCGAAACCAGGGAATCCGGTAGCTAAAACAAAAGTATGGCTTAAAACCGAACCCGGAAAAAAACTTATTGCTTTCCAGCAAACAGGAGAGTCGGGAAGTATAACTTTTGCGCACCTCGACAAAAGTGTTTACAAAATTTACCTGGAAATTCCGCGGCAAAAAGACAATCTTGAGGAGATGCAGGAGAGTGCCGCCGCCAATTTTCAGATTGGTTATCACAGTAAAAAAATGATCCTGCTTTTTCAGAATCCTTTGGGAAATTTTCTGTTGAAATTTTCTGAAATTGAAAAAATGGCGGAATCAAAAATAACTCCTATGCACGAAACGGAAACCGCTGAGAACAATGTACGAATTGCCATTTGCAAGTTTGAAGTCGCAGGAAAATACGGCAGGTTATCCTTACGGTTATCGGCGCTTTCAGCAAATAAATTTCAAAAACAGTTAAAAAAATATGAACATGATGCCGAAATGGCACTCATTTCGAAATAAAAAACCACATACAACACTTAAAAATATTGTTCAAATGTTCAAAATTCAGGTAATTTTTGAGAAAAATAACTGATATTTGAAGAAACTATAAAAACATAGAAATGAAAACAATACTACTTTCGGGAATCTTAAGCGTTATTGCAATTATCGGTTTTCTTTTTACTCCGGGCGAACCCGTTCCCGGGGCTGAAGTTTACATCAGGCAGGAAGGAAGCAGTCAGCCAGCTGCCTTTATGCAAACAGGCGACAACGGGAAAGTTACATTTGCGCACTTAACGAGCGGTGTTTACCGAATTGAAGTTACACTGCCGCAACAATCGGGAAAACTGATGCGTAGCCGCAATAATATTGACTGTGAACTGCAGGTAGGCTACCACAGCGGTAATAAAAGATTCTTTTTGCGCGAACCGGAAGGTTTTTTCACTTTTGACTACTCCAAAATTAAACGTCTGGAAAACAAGAACATTACTCCGGTTTACAATCAGTACTACGATGGGAACGTTAAAGTTGTTGAAATTGGAAAATTTGAAGCCGGCGGTAACAATGCCAGTTTTACACTTGAAATGAGAGCCCAAAAGCCGAAGAAATTTGAAAAAATGGTGAATAAAATTAAGAGCGACATTGAAATGGTAACTATTCGAAGCAACCGTTAAAACGAAAACGATCCCTCCTTGCTTTTCAATCCGGGTGTTAAATTATTTTTAGCTCCTTCCCCACTTTTATAAATGCATCAATGGCGAGGTCAATTTCTTCGATGCTGTGCGCTGCCGAAAGCTGAACGCGAATTCGTGCTTTTCCACGCGGAACTACCGGAAAACAAAAGCCAATGACGTAAATACCTTCTTTTAACAGTTCGTCGGCAAATTTTATAGCCAGCGGTTCGTCGTAAATCATTACCGGAACAATCGCCGTATTCCCTTTCACCAAATCAAATCCGGCTTTTTTCATTTTATCCCTGAAATACCTGGCGTTTTTTATGGTCTCGGATTGCAGCTTGTTCGATTCCGTTAACATTTCCAAAACCTTCATGGTAGCTCCAACCGTTGCCGGAGCAAGCGTATTCGAAAACAGGTAAGGCCGTGAACGCTGCCGCAGCATTTCAATAATTTCTTTCCGCCCCGAGGTGCAACCTCCGTTTCCGCCGCCCAGCGCTTTTCCGAAAGTGGTGGTAATGATATCTATTTTGCCAAGTAGCCCAAAGTGTTCCGCTGTTCCGCGACCGTTTTTTCCAATATAACCCGTTGCGTGCGAATCGTCCACCATCACCAGGGCATCGTATTTATCAGCCAGTTCCACAATCTTCGGTAATTTGGCCATATCGCCATCCATGGAAAAAACACCGTCGGTCACAATCAGCCGGTATTTGGCCTCAGAAGCTTCTTTCAGGCATTTTTCCAAATCTTTCATGTTGGAATGTTTGTAACGAAAGCGCTGTGCCTTGCAAAGCCGGACGCCGTCGATAATGGAAGCATGGTTCAACTCATCGGAAATGATGGCCGAATCCTCGCCCAAAAGTGGTTCGAAAACTCCGCCATTGGCATCGAAACAGGCACAATACAAAATGGTATCTTCCGTTCCTAAAAATTCAGCAACCTTTTGTTCCAGTTCTTTGTGAATTTCCTGGGTTCCGCAAATAAACCGCACAGAAGACAATCCAAACCCCCAGTAATTCATTACTTCCTGGGCAGCTTTAACCACTTCGGGGTGATTGGCCAGTCCGAGGTAATTGTTGGCGCAAAAATTCAGTACTGTTTCACCTGTGGTGACCCGGATTTCGGAATCCTGCGCCGAAGAGATTATTCGTTCTGATTTATATAATCCCTGCTCTTTCAGTTCCTCAAGTGTTTTGAGCAGATCGTGTTTCATTTGGCCGTACATTGTATTGTATTTTAGTGTTATATATTAAAATTGTTAAAAGTAGGCAGTTGGCAAAGGACAGTTGGCAAATTTCCGTAAACAGCATAATCAATTATTAATTTAGTTTTGTCGTTAAAATTAAAAACCCTTTCCCTCTCTGGTTCGAGGGGAATATTTCTCAGGATTTTCCACCATGTGGTTCAACATTCGTCCTACCTCTTCTGATTTTTCAAGAATAGTTTTGTATTCTTCAAATGAGATATACTTACATTCCAATGCAAAATCGAGCGATACTTGTGTTTCTGTATTTTCCATGTCTGAATCACTCATTTTACTGGAAAAGTGTTTTGGATATTGACGCTTTCGGTATCCTTCGCCAATTGCCCGGCAAACTGCACGGGAAGATCTTCTGATTTGATCAGTAAGTTCATATTTCTCTTCAGGTGGAAAATCTTTTGTAATTTCAATCCCGATAGATATCGGGACCATCGCAAGATGAAATGCTTTTTTATATACAGTTAAATCCCGAAATCCCCCTGCCATATTTTTTGCTTTTTGTTTACTGTAATTTGCCTACTGCCTACTTTTTCTTTTTGCCTACTGCTTTTTGCCTACTGCCTGCTTTTTCTTTTTGCCTACTGCTTTTTGCCTACTGCCTGCTTTTTCTTTTTGCCTA
>CAZXHP010000238.1:0-5222 GCA_964639655.1 uncultured Mariniphaga sp. | reverse complement strand
CGAAAACCGGCTACGTTCAGTTCCTGTTTTGGGCTGCTGAAAAACCGTTTTGTGCTGTTTATGGCACTCTCTATTTTTTTGATAGTGGGCGCCGAAGTAGCCATCAACACCAACATTGCCAATATTCTCATGGCAAAATTCGGACTGACACTTGAAAAAGCAGCCATCGGAATCAGTGTGTTTTTTGCCGGCGAAACGGTTGCCCGGCTGGGAGGGGCCATTCTGCTGAACTGGATAAAACCGCGTCCTTTTCTTTTGCTCACAGCATTAGCGGCACTGGCAGGAGTTGGCGGTGTACTACTTTCCCCGGTTTATCCGGTTGCCCTGACATTCATTTTTATCACAGGCCTGGGAGCCGGTAATATGTTCCCGGTTATATTCTCCCTGTCGCTGGAAAAAATGCCCGACCGCGCCAACGAAATCTCCGGCCTGCTGATTATGGCCATTTCCGGAGGGGCTGTTGTTCCGCCGGTGGTCGGATTGGTAAGTACCGTGGTTTCACCCTTTGCCAGTATGTTTGTCATTGGCTTTTGTATGCTGTATGTGCTTTGGGTTTCTTTTTATGTAAAGAAAAAATAAAAGCCGTATTTTTCTGTTTTAGGCTTTTTTTTAGAGACAATGGATTTTAAAAACGTATAAAAGAGAAAAGGGCAGCTCAACAGCTGCCCTTTATTAATGTTAACCCCCAAACACACAAGCAATACAGGACGTATTGCATTACAAATGTAAAACTAATATTAAACTTTCCAAAATTCTTTTAAAAAAAAATTTACCGGGAACAGTTTTTTTTGCCGTTTTTTTTATTTGTTCGTTTTGAAATCTTCCATCAAACCGTCAAACAACCAGTTTGCTAAAGCCTGGCGGTTGCTTGGAATTATAAACCGTTGCTGATCACGCCGGTGATTAATGTTTCCCAGTTCGATGTAAATGGCTACCGGGTAGGTGTTGCGAACTACATATAAATTTCTGTCTGATACTGTTCCGTTGTAACCACGTCCGGGCTGGTGCTGGTCGTATTTTCGCTGAAATGTGTTTTTGAGAATATGAGCTGCCTTTTTGCCTGAACTGCTGCGTTTGTCGTGGTAAAAAAATACATCGATGTTTTCACCCCGCGAGCGCGAATCGACGTGAATGGCAACCATACGCTGAAAACTCCCCCGGTGTTTTTGATATAAATTGTTTACCGCATCGGTTCGTTGTTTTAACCTGCGTGTCTGGTTTAAAGGGATTTTCAGGTTCGGATAACAAACTTCATCGTTATCCGGTTTCAGGTAACTGTCGTCGCGAATTCCGTCGTTATTGTCGCGTGTTATCATGTAAACAGTTGCCCCGTGCTGAATCAGGTTTCGGGCCAGTCTGAGGGTTACATCGTAGGCATATTCATCTTCGCATAATTGCCATTCGCCATACCGGCCAACAGCGCCCGGATCGGGGCCTCCATGCCCGGAAACCAGATGATAAACAGCTCCTTTAAGCTGTTCGTCAACAATTTCCACGTCGGCATATTTATTCCCGAAGATTTCAAAACGACGGATTGTACCCCCGGATTTTGCCGGTGTTTCTGCAGCTTTTCCGGGAAGGATGTATTTTCTTCCGGCAAAAAGTGAATTGCCGGGCCCCAGCCGGTCTTTGTTCAGTTCAATAAATGCTTCCATGTACTGACTAAACGGCAGTCCGTTCCGGGTTAGCAGCCGGTAAATTCCATCCCCTTTTTGGGCGACAACTTCGGTGTGCTGCGCCTGTGCCGGAAAAGAATGAATAATACTTCCCAAAAAAAATGTTAAAAAAATTACGGTATATTTTTTTATATGTAGTTTTGGCCCAAACATATTTATTTTTTATCTGTTTTTTTCGATGAATAAAAAACTTGAGGCTAAAATAACGGTTACTTTTGATATAATCTTTCCATAATGCAACGATCTTTCAGCTATATATTGTTGATAACTTGGTTTTTTCTGTTCCCAAACTGTAATCCACAGTATGTTATAACAACCACTGAAAAGAAAAATTTAACGGTTTCCGAATTAACCGCACAACCCGACAGTCAGCTCATAGCCATTTACACGCCATATAAAAATTTGCTGGAGAAAGATATGAACCGGGTTATTGCAATAGCAGAAGAAGAGATGGTAAAAGGTAAGCCCGAAAGCAACCTGACCAACTTTCTGGCCGATTTACTTTTGGAAGAGGGAAAAGAAATTGCTGCCGGGTTGCAGCCAAATTTCCATCCCGATATCTCCTTTTTTAATTATGGTGGAATACGTACCTTTCTCCCCGAGGGGAAAATTACGGTTGGAAAAATTTATGAATTGATGCCGTTCGAAAACGAATTGGTTTTTATTCAGCTTTCAGGAGCGCAGGTTAGGGAGTTTTTTAATTGGGTTGCCGAAAAAGGAGGCGACAGTTTGGGCGGGGTTCGTTTTAAAATAGCTGCAAATAAAGCTGCTGAAATTGAAATTGGGAACCTCCCCTTAAATGATAACGCGGATTACTGGCTGGTAACCAACGATTATATTGCCGGGGGTGGCGACGGACTGGAAATATTCACCCGGCGAAAAAATTTTGTGGCGGGGCGTGTAAAAATACGTGATGTCATTGTAACTCATTTGGAAAAAATTCACCAGAAAGAGCAGTTGGTTTCAGCAAAAACTGACGGGAGGATTTCGTATGAATAGAAGGTACTTTCTTAAAAATTTGGGTGCAGGAACTGCCGGTATTACTTTGGGAACACTGCCTCTTCATTCGTTTGCTGCCGACGATTTTGTAACCCTTACCATTCTGCACACCAACGATATCCACTCGCACATTGAACCGTTTGAAGGACCAAATCCGCAGTATGCCGGAAAAGGAGGGCTGGCACGGATTTCGGGTTTGGCGAAGCGCATCAGGCAAAACAACCCGGATACATTACTGTTCGATGCCGGCGACATGTTTCAGGGAACGCCTTATTTCAATTACTTTAAAGGAGAACTGATTTTGAAATTAATGTCGGAAGCTGGTTACGATGCGGGAACCATTGGAAATCATGAGTTCGACAATGGCCTGGAAGGTTTGCTGGAACCTTTACCCCACGCGAAATTTCCGATTATTAATTCCAATTACGATTTTTCCGATACCATTCTGTCCGGGAAATTTCCGCGCTGGAAAATATTTCGCAAATCAGGAATTAAAGTAGGCGTTTATGGGTTGGGAGTTGAACTGGAAGGTTTGGTCGGAAAAAAACAGTATGGCCATACAATTTATAACGACCCGCTGAAGGTAGCCGCTGAAATGGAAACTTTTCTGAAAAATGAAAAAAAATGCGACCTCGTAGTTTGCCTTTCTCACCTTGGACTGAGCTATCGGGAGGAAAAAGTGAGCGATACAGTTGTTGCCGCGGAAACTTCATATACCGATTTAATTATTGGCGGACATACGCATACTTTCCTGGAAGATCCTCTTGTTTTAAAAAACAAACAGGGAAAGCCGGTTATTGTTAATATTGCCTGGTGGGGAGGTTTGGTTATGGGGCAAATTGATTTTGTTTTTGAACGGGCCCGGAAAAAGAAGGAAAAAGTATTGACTCAAAATATCAGCTGACATGTCGCGATTTTTACGTTATATTTTATCGGTTTCAACCGGAGTTTTATTAAGTCTTGCCTGGCTGGGGTTTCCGGGGTGGATGCTTTTTTTCGCCTTGATCCCGCTTTTATTGCTCGATCACTTTTTTGTTACAAAAAAAAATGAATTTCGGGGCGTATTTTTTTGGGGACATGCTTTTCTGGCGTTTTTAATCTGGAATGGCATTACAACCTGGTGGATTGCCTACGCAACAGTTGCAGGTGCTTTAATGGCCATTGTGGCCAATGCGTTGCTGATGTCGCTGGTTTGGTGGCTGGGGCACACAGCCCGAAGGTACTTCAAAGCAAATCTCGGTTATCTGGCAATTGCCGTTTTCTGGATTTCGTTCGAGTATTTTCATTTTCACTGGGATATTGAATGGCCGTGGCTGAACCTGGGAAACGGGTTTGCCAACAATGTGAAAATGATTCAGTGGTACGAATATACCGGAACACTTGGCGGCACAGTTTGGGTACTGGCTTTGAACATCATTCTGTTTAACATTTATCTGAATTTTCGCAATACTGCATACCGGCGAAAAGTAATTTATTCAACTGCCGGATTCCTTTTGGTTTTGTTGGGCCCCTGGTTATTTTCAGGGTCGGTTTATAATTCATACCAGGAGAAGGAAAATCCACTCAATGTTGTTGTCGTTCAGCCCAATATTGACCCCTACAACGAGGAGTACGATGTGCAGGCCGAGAACAGAAAACTTCAAAAGTTTATTCAACTGGCCGATTCGAAAATTACCCAAAGTACCGATTTGGTAGTTGGGCCCGAAACGGTTTTTGAACGTTATCCCGACTGGAACGTGGACAGGCTTGGATCCAATCAACAGTTCAGGCAACTTGCCGACTGGATGTGGAACCAACCCAACGCAGAAATAATTTTTGGCACATCGTCTTCCAAAATTTACCCTGATGCAGAAAGTGCCTCGCTAACTGCCCGTAATTCCAACGGAGTTTACTATGATGTATATAATTCTGCAGTGTTTGTAAACAGGAAAGGTTCGGGCGATGTCTATCACAAGTCGATTCTGGTTCCCGGAGTTGAAAAAATGCCGTTCAGAAAGTACATGGGATTTTTAAAAGATTTAGTGATTGACCTGGGCGGAACCACCGGCAGCCTGGGTATTCAGAATGAACCGGCCAATTTTATGCTGAAACACAACGTGGAAGTTGCTCCTGTAATTTGTTACGAATCGGTTTTTGGGGAATACCTCACCCGGTTTGTAAATAAAGGCGCCGGTTTGATTGTGGTGATTACCAACGACGGCTGGTGGCGGAATACACCCGGTTACAAACAACACCTTTCTTTCAGCCGGTTAAGGGCGATTGAAACGCGCAGAAGCGTGGCGCGGTCGGCCAACACAGGTATTTCCTGTTTTGTGAACCAGCGCGGAGATGTTTTGCAGGCTACTTCGTGGTGGAAGGAAGCGGCAATTGAAGGTACGGTAAATCTGAACGATAAAATTACTTTTTATGTGAAGTATGGCGATTTTATTGCCCGGGTGGCAATGTTTATGTCTGTCCTTATTTTGTTGTTTCTGGTAGTGAAACGTTTCATTAAAGAATAAAAAAAATCCGCACCAATTCCGTTTGCGTAAAACCCCTGATTAACAG
>CAZXHP010000237.1:0-5237 GCA_964639655.1 uncultured Mariniphaga sp. | reverse complement strand
TCCTCCCCTTTCATCCACTTTTGCAAAACAGGGCCAGTGCCAAACGGAACGCGGTCGGACAAACGGGCAGAAGGATGAACAGTGGTTCCCGTAATTTCTCCAACCGGCCCCAACTGCACCAGGTTTTGCAGAAAGTAAAAATCCTCACCGGCCTGCCTGCGGTTCATTCCGCCACGTTTCACATAGGCCCCGGCTTTTACTGCAAATGCCGAACCCACCGTAAACATCGGATACGGATACCCGGTAAATTCCAGTGCATTTTTGTAATAATCCATATATTTTTCATAAAGCTGAATGCCTTCCAGATGTTTCTTTTCAAGTCCTTCGGTCTGATGCGAAAAAGCGATGGTAGCTCCCACATGGCCGGAGTTCCTTTTAAAAAAATCTTCAATTTCAACGAGATAATTTTCCTCAACCAACGTGTCGGCATCCAGCGAAACAATAATTCCTTCGGGATTATTCAACAAATTAAATCGCCGCACAGCCTCATCCATTCCGCTTTTCCGGGCCAGTCCGGCGCCCGCCCATTTTTTGCGCAACCCGACCGGGCCAACCACAAAAAATTTTAATCCGTTCTTTTGGTTTTCTGAAATCCATTTTTCAACAACAGCTTTTGTTGCCCGGTTTTGGTTTTTTACCGATTCGGGAGCGTTTTCAGAATGGTTGATTAAAACAATAACTTCCACGTTTGAATCAGGTAGCTGGCAAAGATCGAGTGATTTCAGGGTTTTCAGCATATCAGGTTCGCGAAAGCAGGGAATCACCACAGAAACTCCCTGATTTTTTTCCGGGAATCCGGGAATGGAACCGGGGACTCCATTTTTTTCGAGGTATTTGTTTGCAAACATGGCTGTTCTTTTGCAGTGAAAGAGGTGCAATTTAAGCAAAAAAAAATCCGGGACGGCAGCCCGGACTTCACTATTTTTTTTTAACTATTTTGCTTTTAAGTATCGTTCGTTTAAAACTTTCAACACTTCGGCAGTAATATTATGTGCTTCATTTCCAACGAGTATCTCAGCTCCGTTAAAAATGTAATCGTATTTTTTATCCTTATTGTATTCATCGAGATATTTCATCAGACTATCCAGAATTTGTTGATTGTTTGCAGCCTGCAATTCCGCCAGTTTCCCTGAAAGGTCCTGGTCGAGCTGCAAAATTTCCTGTTCTTTTCCCACCAGCCGGTCGCGTTCCTGAATGGCACGCTGTTCGGTCAGGAACCCGCCCCGCTGCAGTTTTTCCTGAAATGCTGCCGCTTCGCGCTCGAACGACTGCCGTTTGGTACCAAACTCGCTGTTATAAGCTTCCTGCTTTTTGGTAAATTCGTCGTGCAAAACCTGGGCAAGTTCATAGTTTAAAATTACCGAATCAGCTTTTACATAAGCTATTCTCAACGAACTGCCTTCGGCGGCATGAACTTCTTTTTCGCCGGATGTTTCACCCGCATTGTTGCTTTGCGTAAAATGCAATACATATAAAACACCCACAGCAATTAGCGCGACAACAGAAATAACCAATGATTGACCTTTCATTTTATTATTAAAATTTAATTTCGTATTCAACCGCGCAAAGATAATTTTTTCATACCAAAGCAACAGGAGAAAATGTTATTTTTTTATTCTGCTGAAAACCCTGTTTTTTAAAAAAAACCTGTGGAAAATCATAGATTACCACTGATAAACATCATTGAAAAAAACATGCACCGGGTTGTACTTTTAAACCATTAAAAAATAAACTTTATTACATAAAACAAAGAATGTTGAATAAGCTAATAGCAAATATATTGCCTTATATGCCCAAAAAGCTGGTTTGGGTGTTTTCGAGACGTTACATCGCAGGTGAAACCGTTGAAGAAGGTTTGCTTGCTTCGAAGTTGCTCAATCAGCAAAACATTGAAGTAACCATCGATTTGCTGGGCGAATTTATTAAAACGCTCGAAGAGGCAGAAACCAATAAAGAGCAGTACCTTCAGATTATTGAACGGTTTACTTCCGAAAAAGTGGTTGGAAACTTTTCACTGAAACCCACCATGTTTGGGTTGTTAATCGACAAAGACGCCTGTTACCGGTATATTCGTGAAGTTATAGCTTTTGCAGCCCTCAAAAACAGTTTCGTACGCATCGACATGGAAGATTCGCAATGTGTTGACCTGGAAATTGAATTGTTCAGAAAATTGCAGAAAGAATTTCCAAAACATGTGGGGCTGGTTGTCCAGGCCTATTTGCACCGCACACTTTCCGATTTGGAAGGGTTGAAAGATTTGAACAGCGAAAATACGCCGTTGAACTTCAGGCTGTGCAAAGGCATTTATATTGAACCCGAAAAAATTGCCTACAAAAAATACGACGAAGTGCGGAAACATTTCCTGGAAGACCTGGAGTTTATGTTCAAAAACAAAATGGTTGCGGGCATTGCCACACACGACCGGTATTTGGTGGAAAACGCGTACAAACTCATTGAAAAATACCAGGTTCCGGAAAACAGGTTTGAATTCCAGATGCTTTACGGCGTAACCCCTGAACTGCGCCAGTCGATAATCGATCGCGGACACAAAATGCGGGTTTATGTGCCGTTCGGAAAACAGTGGTTTAACTATTCCACCCGCCGGTTAAAAGAAAATCCGAAAGTAGCATCGCATATTATCAAAGCACTTTTTGTAAGGGGTTAGTTGCTGCAAAACCGCCGATGAGTTTGACGCTTTTTCTGAATGCTCACCCACCGGGAAACATTTTGTGAAACTGCCCGACCCGGAAAAAACTGAAACGATTCGGGAGAAATAAATAACTTCTTTTGATGTTTTTACGAAAACATATTGCCGTACTCAGCTGTTTTGGCTTTTGTGAAATTACCTTTTTAAACCAACAAGTGTAATCAGATGAAAACTGGAAAATATTACACAGGAAACAAACACAGAAAACCTGAAATGGAAAAACTGGTTAGGTGATTCAGGTGTTGGGGTGTATCCTTATGAGGAATCACCCGCCTGGCACAGGCCGCATCAGAATTGTAAAATGCGGTTTCTCGGTCTGCCTTTCTGTTCGGTGTGTATAGAGGGTACACTGGAGAAAATTCACACACTGGTTTCACCTCTTACAGGATACGAGCCTCAAAATAATCATATTACTGATTTTTCACCGCCTCAAACATTTAAAATTGATTTGATTCATCCTAATCCCAACACCTTAAAAAATAGCTGGGAATTAAACGGATTACTTTTTGACAGCAATCAGGACTCGGTTATAATTTCTGAATCCCTGTTGACAGAAGGATTAAATACGCTTACCGTTTATATTGAAGATACTACTCAACTGTTGAGAATTGACAATCATTCATCCGTACACTTGTCAACCGTATCCTGGTATATAGAAAAAACAGCTACGGGTATTGAAAATATTTCAGACGCGTCAAAAAAAATCTTTATCTCCTTGTACCCGAACCCGGTAAAAGATCATCTGAACATTGATTTTCAGGGTGAAACCGATGATTTATGCAGGATAGAAATAACCGACCTTCAGGGAACTGTTCAGGCAGCCTTTTTATTGAATCAGGCACAAAAAAACTCCATTGATTTAACACACCTTTCTCAGGGAATATATATCGTCAGATATTCTGTAAACGACATTTTTATTACCTCCGGAAAATTTATAAAAACAAACTAACCCTGTAAAAATCTTCAGGGTTTCGGAAACCGTGAAAATTTAAACCGCATCAGCAAAAACTTATTATACAGAATTTGAATCCCGATTCTTAAAAATTATCAATTGACTTCATCAAAGTCCCCGGTAAAAAAAACCTTATTTTTCTTCTCTCTAAACCTCAGTAGCCGACAGAACACCCACATAAATACAACCTTATTAACCCTATGTTAAAGAAATTCAGGTTAATGTAAATAGGGTTTATGCAAGCGTGGATACAATCATTTTCACTAAATCCAAGGGATTGAAAATAAGTTCCTTGCCTCCAAAAAAAAACCGCATTTTTTATTGCTTTTTTGTTCAATCTTTAATAAATTTGAATGAAAAATCAAAATCTTTAATTTTAAAAGCCATGAAACCGTTCGTAACCTTTCAAATCGTTTTATTCCTTTTCCTGCTTGTTTCCTGCGAAAAAGACCCCATGCCTGATGAAGTGAACCGAAAAGATGTTTCCGGTTTTGTACAGAAAGGACCATTTATCAACGGCACAGATATTTCCATTGCCGAATTGACGGAAGAAATGACACAAACCGGAAAAATGTTTTCTTCCCAGATTATGGACAATAAAGGTACGTTTGAAATCAGAAACATTGAACTGGCTTCACCTTTTGTTGAACTGAAAGCCAACGGGTTTTATTATAACGAGGTAGCCAACGAAAATTCCACGGCGCAGCTCACGCTTTTTGCGCTGGCAGATGTGACCGAAACCAGCGACATTAATGTAAATGTACTTTCCAATTTAGAGAAAAACCGGGTGCAGCACCTGGTTTCCAACGGAATGAATTTTAAGGAGGCAAAACAACAGGCGCTGACCGAAATACTCTCCGTTTTTGAAATGGATGTTGACAATATTGCCGATTCAGAACTACTCGACATTTCGAAAGCCGGTGAAGGAAATGCTGCCCTGCTTGCAATTTCAGTAATTCTTCAGGGCTACCTTCCTGTTTCCGGGCTGTCGGAGCTGCTGGCAAACATCAGTGCCGATATTCGCGAAGACGGGATTTTAAACAGCGCTGAACTTGGCACCACACTGATAAATAATGCGCGGTTAATCGATATGGAGAAAATCAGGCAAAACCTGGAAATAAAATACGAAAACCTGGGGTTGACTGCAACTGTCCCGGATTTTGAAAAGTTCGTAAATCAGTTTATTGAAAACACCGAATTTGAATTTACCGCTTTTATTGAATACCCTCCCACCGGAAAGCATGGACTGAACCTGCTGGATCCGGGAAAAACAGATTATACCAATGGCACCTATTCCATGAGGGCCATTCTTCCTGCCGGAAAAAGTTTAAAAGTAGAAATCAGGGGCAGGAACTGGATGTTCCCTGCTTTTCAGGAAGATACAGGATGGTTGGTTGGCGAATGGAATATGGCGGACACTTCACGGATATTCACTTCTACGCGCACCGGCGATCTGGATTTTGAAATGCGGCTGAACGATTTTGGCGAACCGTCTCCCTTTCCCATAAAGATTGAATTTTATGAAAACGAAAAACATACGCGGACCAAGAATGTATATTTAAATTGAAATGATTTTGG
>CAZXHP010000236.1:0-5327 GCA_964639655.1 uncultured Mariniphaga sp. | reverse complement strand
CGATGGAAAGTACAATGGCTAAAAGTGTAAGCACATTTATGGTGAAGCCTGCCAGGTACATGATAAAAAATGAACCTACCAGCGAAATCGGAATTACGAGCATGGGAATAATTGTGGTCCGCCAGTCGCGCAGGAAAAAGAAAATAATAACGACTACCAGGAAAAATGCTACGTAAATGGTGGTTTGCACTTCGCGGATAGATGCCCGGATATAATCGGTGTTGTCGAATCCGATTTCAATTTCCACATCATCGGGCAGGTCTTTTTTTATGAATTCGAGTCGTTCGTACACATCGTCAACGATGTCGATGTGGTTAGCGCCCGGTTGCGGGATGATAACGGTGGCCACCATGGGAATGTCGTTCATTTTCATGATACCACGCAGGTCTTCCGGTCCGAGTTCAGCGCGGCCAACGTCGCGTACCCTTATAAGCTGATCGCCTGATTGTTTTAAAATCAGGCTGTTAAATTCTTCAGGAGTGGTCATCAGCCCAAGGGTGCGGATGGTCAGCTCGGTGGTGTTGCCCTCGATACTTCCGGCCGGAAGTTCTACGTTTTCGCGCGCGATGGCGTTGCGCACGTCGAGCGGAGTCATTTGATAACCGGCCAGTTTAGCGGGGTCGAGCCAAATACGCATGGCAAATCTTTTTTCTCCCCAAATGCCGACCGAACTTACTCCGGAAATGGTTTGCAGTTGTTCTTTGAAAGTAAGTTCGGCAATTTCAGAAAGTTCGAGCAGTGAACGTTTGGGGCTTTTAACGGCAACCATCAGAATCGGGCTGGCATCTGCATCGGCTTTCGAAACGGTGGGCGGGTCGCAGTCGCGCGGCAGAAACCGCTGTGCCTGCGAAACTTTGTCGCGCACGTCGTTGGCCGCCGTTTCCAGGTCAACCGACAGTTCGAATTCAACGGTAATGCGGCTTCGGCCCTGGCTGCTGGAGCTGGTAAGGGTTCGAATTCCGGGGATTCCGTTGATGGATTGTTCCAGCGGTTCGGTAATCTGCGACTCGATAACATCGGAATTGGCGCCGGGGTACGATGTACTTACCGAAATAATGGGCGGATCGACACTGGGAAATTCCCTGACACCGAGAAATGTCATCCCGATTCCCCCGAAAAGTAAAATAACCAGGGAGAATACAGTTGCCAGAACAGGCCGTTTTATGCTGACTGATGAAAGACTCATATTATTGATTCACAATTTGTTGATTTGTAACTAACGTGTCGAGCTGCACAGGAAGGTCTTCCCTGAGTTGCAAAATGGCCGTGGTAAGCAGTGTGTCACCAAAATTCAGGCCTTCCCGAATTTGAATGTGCGCTTCGGTACGCAGTCCGGTTTTAACTTTAATTTCTTTTGCCTTGCCATTTTTGTAAATGAAAACTTTCTCTCCCGCCATTTCGGCAATCAGTGCCTCGGTGGGTATAGAAACTGCATTTTCAATTTCAGAAAGACGTGCACGGATACTGGCAAAACGGCCGGGTTTTAATTCTTCATTCGTGTTGGGATACAATGCGCGAACAACAATGGTACGGGTGTTAATATCAACTTTGGGGTCGATGGCATAAACATTTGCTGAAAAAGGTTCAGGAAAACCATCCACTACAAAACTAATGGGGAAGCCGGGGACAACTTCGCCGGCATACCGTTCAGGAATGGAAAATTCGATTTTTAACGGTCGGGTTTTTACCAGCCGCACTATTTTTGTTTGCGTGGTGGCAAAAGCACCTTCCGAAATCATACGCAGGCCTACAATCCCGTCGAAAGGAGCGTGCAGTTCGGTTTCGGCAATACGGGCTTCAATAAGCATGATGTCGGCTTCAATGGATTGCAGTTCGGTGACCACCTGGTCGTAACTTTCACGGCTGATGGCATCGCGGTCGAGCAATTGCCGCTGTCTGAATTCACGCTCCTGAACGAGTTTCTGTTGCGCCTGTAATTTTAACAATTGTGCCTGCAACGGCCTGTCATTGAGTTTGGCCATCAATTCGCCCTTCTTTACTTTTCGCCCTTCTTCAAAAAAGAGGCCTACCACTTTCCCCGACGTTTCAAACGCCAGATCTACTTCTTCGTCGGGAAGCAGTGACCCGGTACTGTAAATCAGTTCGTTCATTTTTGTGGGAACCAGAACATAACCGCTCGCAAAAAGTGGTTGACTGCCACGCATGGCGCGCATTCCGGGTTGCGGACCGTCATCCCCGCCCGAACTGAACACCGGTTTTAACTTCGGATAAAAAATAATAACTGCCAGCACCAGCAGCATTACAATGGTTATGGAAATTCTGAAAATATTTTTACTTGCCACGTTATTAATTTATTATATGAACATTTATCAGGTTTACTTTTGTTTCTAAGCTGGTTTGACTAACGAAGTCTAAAAAGGTTAAATCAGGGAATCGGCAAATTTAGAAAAAAGTTTTGGGAATTATTCTGTTTCCTGAATGACTTCCCCTATTATCTCCTCCAAAATATACCCCGCAGTTTCCACATTCGGTACATTGGAAAAAGTGAGGGTCAGTTTGTGGTTTTTCTCGCGCATTTGCCCTTTGGTTTTGCTTTGCTGTACGCACTGTACAATTTCCATAAACAGCGGGGATTGGTAAAACGGCGACTGCTGGTCGGCTATAAAGTAACAAATCATTTTGCCTTCTTTCAGGATAATTTTTTCCATGCCCAGTTCAATGGCTTTCCAGCGGAGTTTCACCACCTCGAGCAGCTCGCGGGTTTCGGCGGGAAGCCGGCCAAACCGGTCTTCCAAACCGGTGCGGAACTGTTCCAGTTGTTTTTTGTTTTCAATGTTGTCGAGTTCGCGGTACAGCAACATCCGTTCGGAACTTCCGGGAATGTAATCCTGCGGAAAGAGCAGCTCCATATCGGTATCGACCTGGCAATCCTGTGTGAAATTGATTTTCAGGAAGGCTTCTGCCTGTTTATGGTCACCTTCTTTAAAAACGCCTTTAAACTCTTCCTGGCGCAGTTCCTGAACCGCTTCATTCAGAATGCGGTGGTAGGTTTCAAACCCGATGTCGGCAATAAAGCCGCTTTGTTCGGCGCCCAGCAGGTTCCCGGCCCCGCGGATGTCGAGGTCCTGCATGGCAATGTTAAAACCGCTGCCCAAATCGGAGAACTCTTCGATGGCTTTCAGCCGGCGGCGGGCTTCTGCGCTTAGCGTGGCCTGCGGCGGAGTAATCAGGTAACAGAATGCCTTTTTATTCGATCTTCCCACCCGGCCGCGCAACTGGTGGAGGTCGCTCAGTCCGTAGTTCTCGGCATGGTTGATAATCATGGTATTGGCGTTGGGAATATCCAGTCCCGACTCGATGATGGTGGTGGCTACCAGCACATCGTAATCGCCATTGATGAAACCCAGCATCACTTTTTCCAGTTGGTGTCCTTCCATCTGCCCGTGCCCCACGGCGGTTGAAACACCCGGCACAATGCGTTTGATGGTGGCTTCCACCTCGTAAATATTCTGCACGCGGTTGTGCAGAAAAAACACCTGTCCGTTGCGGGCCACTTCGTACAAAATGGCTTCGCGGATAAGTTGCTCGTTAAACCCGTGTACCTCGGTAATAATGGGGTAGCGGTTGGGCGGCGGGGTTTGAATGATGGACAAATCGCGGGCGCCCATCAGTGAAAACTGCAGGGTGCGCGGAATGGGAGTAGCTGTGAGTGTCAGCGTGTCCACATTCACTTTCAGCTTTTTCAGCTTTTCCTTTACGGAGACCCCGAATTTTTGCTCCTCGTCGATGATGAGCAGTCCCAAATCTTTGAATTTTACATCTTTACTCACCAGCCGGTGGGTGCCGATGAGGATATCCACTTTTCCGGCGGCAAGGTCGGCCAGCGTTTCTTTTATTTGGGCCGAAGATTTAAACCGGCTGATGTATTCCACGCGCACCGGGAAATCGGATAACCGTTCGGAAAACGTTTTGTAGTGCTGCAGCGCGAGAATGGTAGTAGGGACCAAAACAGCTACCTGTTTGCTGTCGGTTACGGCTTTAAACGCCGCCCGGATGGCCACTTCGGTTTTGCCAAATCCCACATCGCCGCACACCAGCCGGTCCATGGGAACGAGTTTTTCCATGTCTTCTTTTACTGCAGCCGTAGCTTTTTCCTGGTCGGGTGTGTCTTCGTAAATGAATGAAGCTTCCAACTCGGTTTGTAAATATGAATCGGGTGAAAAGGCAAATCCTTTTTCTGCGAGGCGTTCGGCATACAGGGCGATTAATTCTTTGGCAATGTCCTTTACCTTCGCCTTGGTGCGGTTTTTCATTTTTTGCCAGGCGCCGGTTCCCAGTTTGTTCAGGTTGGGTTCGGCGCCGTCTTTGCCCTTGTATTTCGAAATGCGGTGCAGCGAGTGAATGTTCACCAGCAGCGAATCATTGTTTTTGTAAACCAAACGAATAGCTTCCTGCATTTTCCCGTTGATTTCGGTGCGCACCAGCCCGGCAAATTTCCCAATACCGTGGTCGATGTGCACCACATAATCGCCGGGATGCAGCATGCTCAGCTCTTTCAGCGAAATGGCTTCGCGCTGGTCTTTGCGGGATCTCAGTTTAAACCGGTGGTAACGTTCGAAAATCTGGTGGTCGGTGTAGCAGCAGATTTTCAGGTCGTGGTCCACAAAACCCTGGTGCAGCGTAAAGTTTACCGGGGTGAAATGCACCGTCGCTTTGATGTCGCGAAAAATGGCCTGCAAGCGTTCTATCTGTTTTTCCTGGTTCGACAGGATAAAAACTTCGTAGCCGTTGGTTTGGTGTTCTTCGAGATTTTCGCCCAGCAAATCGAATTTTTTATTGAACACCGGCTGGCGGGCGTTGGCGAATTTAAACACCGAACCGGGCCCGAAACAAAGGTCGGCGCCCCAGTCGCAAACGGTTTTGGTTTCGAGGTATTTTTTGAGCGCGTCGCCGGTTACAATTCTTTCCAACAGGTTATCCTCACCGGCTTTGGCCAGAATGGTTTGCCGGTGAATGTCGTTCACCTGAAAAAAACACTGGTTGAGGTTGTCGCCGAAATATAACGTGTTTTCGGGAAGAAATTCAAACAGCGAAACCCGGTTGCCTTCCAGCTTTTCATTTTGAATGTTGGGGACAATGGTTATTTTTTTGAAGGTTTCTTTCGAAATCTGGTTGTCGATGTTAAAACTGCGGACGGATTCCACTTCGTCGCCGAAAAAGTCGAGGCGGTAGGGGTCTTCGTTGGAATAGGAAAACACATCTACAATGCTTCCGCGCACCGAAAACTGGCCGGGCTCATACACAAAATCCACCCGTTCGAAACCGTATTCATACAAAAATTCGTTGATGAATTCGATGGAAATTTT
>CAZXHP010000235.1:0-5425 GCA_964639655.1 uncultured Mariniphaga sp. | reverse complement strand
TTCCGGTCGAAAATTTTTGCTTTTTTGGCAACAACAGGAAAAGGTTCATGCAGTCCGGTAGTTCCGAATTCCATTCCAAATGCCAGCGGAACGCCATCTTTCATGTTTCGCCAAAAGTTTATCCACGGATAATCCTCTGTTTCCCAAATGTAACCGAGCAGCAGATTCTTCCCTGGATTTGCAGCGGTTACCCAACCGTATTTTTCGTTTTTGGGAAATACAAATGTGGAAACCCTGGGCCATTCATCCTGAAATTTTCTAAGGTTTATCTTTTTTTGATTGTGATTTGCTTCCGGCCATCTTATCACTGGTTTTTCCTGGTTCAGACTGCCGTCTTCCCTGTCCTCAAAACCTTTTTCAGAATTGTTGTCGAAAAGGGTGGTGGAGTCGAGAAAAGGGGGAGCCAGTGTAACATGCTGCACAATGTTAAACATGCGCCCGTATTGGTTTAGGTTTTTTATTTCGGAAGAAATAAAAAACACCGGCTCCCCTTCAGGTAACTCAACTGTTCGCGTAAGTTCCAGACCACCCATTGGCAGCCTGCAACTCATTACACATGTTGTAATGTCGTTTGTTTTTTGTGCCTTTTGCACTACTTGCCACTTCTGGGTATTCACTTCGCCATGATGCCGGAACCCGTTTGCTTTTTCTGCCTCGCTGGGCGGGCCCCAACGGTCGAAACACAAAAAGTGCCCTTTAAACGGCGGTTGTTCAGGATCGGTGGTTTCCCAGTTAATCGGGTTTACAGGTAAATCCTTCAGGCGAAATTCAGAGTAAGAACCACCTTCAGGATTTATCTGCAAAATGATGCTGTTATTTTTCAGGATAATTTTTTGCATCTACTTCAGTTTAATTCCCAGTGTAACAATTTCGTGCGGTTTGATATGCATTGTAACTGAATTTTCGCTTACCGTTGCGTTTGAATTTTCAACTGCCGGCATTTCAATCAGGTTCAGTTTTTGAACAGACAGTACATTTTTGGGCAGATTAAGAATAAAATCTTTTTCTTTTCCTTCTACTTCCACCAGGCGGACAACCATTTCTTCGGAATCTTCTGCTTTTTTCATTCCTGTAATATGTACGCCTTTGGCATCGAGTGAAACAAAAGAACCGGTTTCAGGGCGGGTTGCGTGGGCTTTTCCCAATGCAAGCGAGGGAGGTTCACCGGCCAAAACCGGCATATTAAAGTCATCTCCTTCCTGCCAAACACCGTTGGTCCAGTCGCCCGCATGTGGATAAAGGGCGTAACTGATTTTAAATTTACCGAGGTTAGGATAAATATCGGGAGCACCGGCAGCCCGCATGAGTGTAAGCCGTAAGTCGCCTTTATGGTAAGAGTGTCCGTATTTTGTTTTGTTCAGCAATGCAATTCCTTTGCTGTTGTCAGAAATATCGACCCACTTTTGGGCGGGAACTTCCTGTCCGTCGCCAGTTTCTGGAGATACCCCGTAAACCCGGCTTTGCGACGTCAGCCATGAAGGCGCCTTTTCTCCGTTAATCATTCCATCCACCGGCCGTTCGACTACATCAAACGGAACGTGAGAGTGGAATTTCGGATTTTCCATATTCAGCGGGAAAAGGGCCCGTAGCATCGGCGAATCGGTAGAATCGGTGCCGGTTTCGAGCCAGTGAACCTCCATGTCGTATTCAATCCGCGGATAGGATTTATAGAGGTAAGTTCGTTCAATAAACCGGGAATTTCCCCAGGTTTTTACGGTTTCCACGCATGCGCGCACCGGCCCTTTTTCGATGATTTTCACACTTTCAACATTGGAAACATCTTCTTCCTTCACAATCTTATTCAGTGTCCACGATTTCATGCCGCCTTTTTTATCTTCCATGTAAATTCTGAGTTTGTTGAGTTCACCGCCCTCTTTTACATATTCCGAGTTGGTGCGCTTATCCACCAGGCTGATGATGGCGCCTTTTTTCATGTCGAATTTTACGATAAAGAAATCGGTTTCGAACGTGTTGTCGCTGAATGAAACCGGCTCTGCTTTTTCTCCTTTTTGGGTCATATCAACATAATAGGTTTTGTATCCTCCGGCCGGCAAATTGTCATCAACGAACTGCACTTTGGAGGTATATCCCGGAGGTGTGGGTTTTGAAAAGGTAATCTGGGCGGGGAACGTTTTTCCCGATCCATCGCGGACCAAAACAGAAGCCAGAATTTCGGCACTTCCTTCCTGACTTGTTTTGTAGTCAGGGTCAAGGAAATTTACGTTGGGATTGTTTTCGGCGCTTTCATTTTCTTTGTCAACAGTTCTGAAGTTTTGGCCGTAATAATTTGCGCCCCACGAGGCAACTTTTACGGTGGCCGGTTCTTCATGCGAATAAACCGTTGCTTCCACAATGGCTTTCCGCTCGTTTGGAACCATGTTGAAGGCGACGACCGGCTGACCCAAATCTTCCTGAAATTTAACCTCGTCGGCAATCCTTAAAAAAGCTTCGTCCTTTAGTTCCTGCGCTTTTCGTTCAGTCTCTGTGTAACGGGCAACGGCCTGCCGGTTGGCTTCGTAAATTGCTGAACCGGGAAGTATGTCGTGAAACTGGTTAAACGTGACGGTTTCCCAAAGTTGATTCAGTTTGTCTTGCGGATATTTATGGCCATTAATCCAGTTTAAGGTATTGAAAAATTCACTGCCAAAGAGCAGATTTTCGCAGTTGCGGTTTCCCGATTTAATTTCTGAAACTGTGGTATAACACCCTTCGAAAATGAACTGCATTTCGCCTTTGTGGGTAGGGCGTCCGTCCATTTCATCCGATAACCGGTTATAGAATGTTCCGGCAGTTGAAAATTTTACGGCCGGGTAATCAGGTAGTTTATCCAGTTCATGCACCCGCTCAATTTCTGCACGACTGGGACCGCCGCCATGGTCGCCCACGCCGGTGATGTGCAGAATGCGGTTTTTGTCAGGCGCTATTTTTTGCAGTTCATTTTTTAGTTCGGGTGTAATTTTTCCGTTGTACGTATTGTTGGCATAGCACAGCACTTTCGAACCGTCGGGGCCTTCCCACCAGAAACTTCCCATGTAGGGTTTGCACCGGTGAAAATAGTAATAATCCATGCCGGCGAGTTTTAACATTTGAGGCAGTTGCGAAACATGCCCGAAATTGTCGGGCAGCCAGCCCACTTTAGCCATTTTACCAAAATGGTGGTTAAAATACCGCTGGCCCAGCAGGAACGACCGGGCAAGCGCCTCTCCCGACGAAAGGTTGGTATCGCCTTCCGTCCACATTCCACCAGCCAGTTCAAGACGTCCGTTTTTTACATATTCCTGTACGCGTTTAAAGAGCGCGGGGTCAACCATTTCAACAAATTTGTAAACGGCAGCCTGACTTTGAATCATCGTGTAATCAGGATATTCATCCATAAATGAAACGACCTGCCTGAGGTTGTCATTACACATTTTCATGGTTTCAAAATAGGTCCACAACCAGTTCATGTCCATGTGGGCATGGCCAATTACATGAATCGTGTCTTTCTTCGCATCACTTGCTTCAATACCGGTTTCAGATTTTTGTGACTGTTGTGCCATAGCATTGAAACTGCCAGCTGCAAAAATGCAGGTAACGGCCAATAAGAAAATGCTAATTTTTTTCATAACTGTTATTTTTTGGTTTGACTTTTTCTGAGTGTTTAATAAAATTCGTGAACGGCTTCAAACATGGCCACAATGTTTTGTGGCGGCACGTCGGGCATTATATTGTGCACGGTGTTGAACACATAACCGCCGCCTTTCGAAAAAATGTCGAGGTTGTATTTTACGTGGTCTTTCACTTCGCGGGGCGTGGCAATGTTGAGCACGTTCCGGGTATCTGCCCCGCCTCCCCAGAAGGTGATGTCTTTGCCGAATTCCTTTTTAAGCCGAAGTGGTTCCATGTTCAAAGCATTAATTTGCACGGGATTTAAAATTTCAAAACCGGCGTCAATCAGTTCGGGAATCAACTCGTAAATGCCTCCGCAACTGTGTAGCATGGTGTGCATGGAAGAGTGTTTTTTTACGTATTCGCACATCATTTTATGGCGCGGTTTGAAAAATTCCCGGTAGGTTTCAACGGGAATCAGGGGGCCGTTGTTGGTGCCTAAGTCATCACCGAATTTGACAACATCAACAATGTCGCCCACGGCATGGCAAACATGAATCAGCAAATCCATGTGTTTTTGCATGAGTGCATCGAGCAGGCGGTGCACTTCATCCGGATTCAGGTAGAGGTCAGTCAGGAAATTGTCCATTCGCCTCAGAAAACACCCCCATTCAAACAGGTTGCAGCCCACGCCCAGCAGAATTGCTTTATCGGTTTTTGCTTTTAAATCCAGCGTTTTTTCCCGGAGCATTTCCCAAAATCCGGGTTGGTCGGCCCAGTCCCAGGGAGTGAATCCAAAGCCGCCCCAAACTGTTCGTTTCATGGCTGAATCAAAATCGTTGTAGCTGCCCGGAAATCCATCGAGGTACGGGAAAATGGTCTGATCGAAAAAAGTGGCTCCCAGCGGCATTTTCCCAATGGCTTCGCCGGAGTCGTTGAACGCCAGCCACGAGCCGTCTTTCTGGTGTTCAACTTTGAACCATTTAGGATACCAGCCGGGAAATCCTTTAATTAACTCGAGTTTTTGCCAATACCCGGGCTCTTGATTAAAGTTCCTGCCCACATCGAGCACATCAACTCCAAACTGGTTCAGGATTTCCATTTCGGGTTGCACCACTTCCTGTACCACGTCGTACACCCAGGTTTGAAGATGCTCTTTGTTAAGGTGTTTCAGCAGGTTTTGCCAGGCAACCACTGAAATTCCGGAACTGGGTGTTGCACCCAAATCGATGGGTATCCGATCGGATTCCTTATGGGCGATGGCAGTCAGCAGTCGTTCTTTTGGTTTCATTTCTGTTTATGAAATAGTAATATTTCGAATAAGATTCTTTTTTTCAGCCAGGTTGCTGTAGCAAATTTTCAGTTCGTTCAGCAGTTCTTTGTTTTTTTTAGGATGGAATCCGCAAAGCGTTGTCAATGTGTATTCTACTCCTTTATCTCCTAATGTTTCCAGGAAACGTTGATCCTGAGGATTTAATTTTCCGTGTTCGTCTGTTTTTCCGAAGAAGAAACCGTGTGCCATGGCATTTAGAATGCGGTCGTATTTTAACTGGCTTTTTTGTGCCATTTGAATGATACCTGCAAAACGGTCGTCGATTCCCAGTTTTCGCGGTAAATCCTGACCAACCCTGAACACCGTATCTTTTAATGCCCGGTTTTGAAAACGGCTGAGCAGGTCGTCGATGTGTTCTTCGAGGTCGTTGAAAGTAAAGTCACCCGGATAATAGCTGACCAGAATCTCTGCTGCCTGGAGCATTGTTTTTCGGGTGGCTTCCAGTATTTTTTTATCGGCCAGAACTTCGAAAATGTATTTGGCCTCCGGATGGTAAAAATTGCC
>CAZXHP010000234.1:0-5446 GCA_964639655.1 uncultured Mariniphaga sp. | reverse complement strand
CATTGGGTCAAACCTGGTATGCTTCTATTGGTATCAAATATATTTTCAACTAATTAAAAAGCTCTGACAATTATGAAATTAAAAAGAATATTTCCATTTTTCGTTGCAATACTTGCCCTGATGGCAAGTTGTACCGATGAAGAAACAATGACATTGCTTGGTGAAATTCAAGTATCGTCGTCTTATGTGTCTATTCCTGTTGACGGTGGTTCTACAGCCATTACGGTAACAGCGAAAGATAGCTGGACAGTAGAGAATAATGCTGAATGGCTGACTATCTCTTCAACCTCTGGCAGTGCCGGTGAATCAACGCTTACATTTTCGGCTGAATCTGCCCTGGATGGTCGTACTGCAGAGGTTTTAATTCAATGCGGAGGCAAAACTCAGCGAATAAATATCATCCAGGGTTTGGCAACAATTGCATCTGCCACATGTGCGGAGGTAATTGCCGGACCGGACAGCAAAACCTATCAGGTAACCGGAGTTTGTACGGCAATAGCCAACACAACTTACGGTAACTGGTATTTGGAGGATGAAACGGGCTCTATTTATATATATGGAACTCTCGACGAGAAGGGTGCAGAGAGAAACTTTTTAAGTTGGGGACTTGAAGTGGGAGACGAAGTTACTGTTCAGGGACCAAAAACTACTTACGGAACAATAGTGGAATTGGTAAATGTAACAGTTATCGAAATCAACAAATCATTGGTGAAAGTTGATTCGGTAGAAAACGCCCAACTTCCTATTGAAGGTGGTGAATTTACAGCATACCTTACCTGCAAAGGACAAGGCGTATCGGTAGATATTCCTGATGATGCCAAATCCTGGTTGTCCATTTCGTCCATTGAATCGGCAGGAGAAGAAGTGGTTGTGAAATTCAATGCCGCTGCCAATACCGGCGGAGACCGTGGAACTACGCTCACTTTCCGCACTACCGATGGTTCTAAAAACTATTCTACAGAAACATCTCTTAGTCAAAAAGGAGCAATCATTGAAGCAACTATTGAAGAATTCATGGCAGCTGAAGTTGGTGATACACAATATCGTTTGACAGGTATTATTACCAGTATTTCCAATACAACGTATGGCAATTTATACTTGCGGGATTTTTCCGGTGAAACCTATGTTTATGGCATTGAAGATTTCCAGGATAAAGGTTTGAAAGAGGGCGATATCATCACACTTGTTGGGAAACGTGCCGAATATAAAGGAACTCCACAAGTAGGAGGTGCTGTGCTGGAAGAAGTTATTCCCGTAACTACTGCTACTATTGCTGAAGTGCTGACTAAACCTGACGACTCCAGTACTTACTTTATGGTAACCGGTGAAATTACAGAAATAGATAATCCAACCTATGGTAATCTGTATCTGAAAGATGGCGACAGTGAAATTTATCTGTATGGCTGTTATCCGGGTTATGGTGCAACCGGCGATGCCAGAAAATACCTATTGGCTGACAAAGGCATTAAGGTTGGAGACACAATTACCGTTATCGCTACGAAAGGATCTTATAATGGAGTAGATCAACTTTCAAATGGTATCTATTTCAGCCACGTAAGTGCAGAATAAAATTCCACTATTAACTTAATGGAGTAATTAAAAAAAGAGGCTGTTTCACAAGGTTGAGACAGCCTCTTTCTTCGTATTTTTGCGAAAGGGATTTCAAATTTTATTTCAATAATGAATACAATAAAAATAGGGCTGTCTTTTGCACTCTTTTTCCTGTGGCATAGTGTATTCTCACAACCATTTGGCTACTACAACGGAACGGAAAATTTAACAGGCGAAGAACTTAAAAATGCACTGCATAATATTATCAGCGATCATGTGGATTTTTCATATAACCGTGTAAAAGATATTATTAACTACTCTGATTCAGATATTGGCAATCCGGATAATGTAATTCTGTTTTACATGCAGGAATCCAGAGATTCCCGACGCTACGGGACGGGCGGTGACTACATCAACCGGGAACATGTATGGGCCCGGTCGCATGGAAACTTTTCAGGCATTCGCCCCATCGACACCGACGCGCACAACATTCGCCCGGCCGATGCTACAGTTAACGAAGACAGGAGCAATAAAGATTTTGATAATGTGCAGCCCGACGGATTCAGGCATTTTAAGGCTACCGAATGCTGGTACAACCAACTGGCGTGGGAACCCGGACCAGCCACAAAAGGACAGGTGGCCCGTATCTTATTTTATATGGCTACCCGCTACGAAGATGCAAACCTTGAAATTGATCTCGAACTGGCAGATAAAATCAACACTTTTCCCCTCCTGGAACATGGAAAACTTTCAACTTTAATGGAGTGGAACACTCAATATCCACCTTCCGATTTTGAACGACGGCGAAATGAACGGATTTACCAGATTCAACAAAACAGAAATCCTTTTATCGACAATCCGGAATTTGCCAACCTGATCTGGAACAACAAAACACCGGAACCCATCCGGTTTTCAGACCTGAAAATGACCCCCGAAAAGCCTGAAACTTCTGATTCGGTTACCATCTCATTAAAAGTTCTTTCAGCAGTTGAGCCCGATAGCATCGTCCTTTACTGGGGTAGTATATTTGACTCGGAACAATACCAAACCGGGCTGCTGCCAGATGCAGATATGTTTTCAGGCCAAATTACTTTCAGAGACTTTAACCCGGGGCAATCCATCTATTTCAAAGTTAAGGCATTTGCCCCCAACGACACCGGAACCATCAGAGGAAACTACACTTTCCCGGAATCCCCGGAGCAGGATGAAATTATGGAAATTACCCAGGTGCAGGGAGAAAGTTCCGAAAGTCCGCTGATTGGAAATAAAGTTACAATTACCGGCAGAGTTACGGCTAATTTTGACAACACAATATATATTCAGGATAAGTCTGATATTCAAAGTGGTATATGTATTTTCAACACACTAAAAACCGGAAAAGTTGGCGACAGCATTGTGGTTAGCGGAAAGGTTACGGAGTATTCCACTTTAACAGAAATCACCGATGTGGAGTATTTTTTTAAT
The DNA here is from genome assembly GCA_964639655.1 of uncultured Mariniphaga sp. Taxonomy (GTDB): domain Bacteria; phylum Bacteroidota; class Bacteroidia; order Bacteroidales; family Prolixibacteraceae; genus Mariniphaga. The sequence goes on along the minus strand of CAZXHP010000234.1, from coordinate 2,431 downwards.
TTTGGAAACAATCAAAATGTCGAACCGTTGGTTATTAACACTTCTCAAATAAATGAAGACTATGAAGGTATGCTGGTTCAAATTAAAAATGTGCTGTTTGAACAGGCGGGGTCACTAATTCAGGAAGAAAATAAAACTTTTACCTTTTTTGATGATTTCGGACAGGCAGATCTGTTTGTTGCATGGCATTCACGATTACCAGGGAAAAATATTCCGGCAGAAAAAACAACGGTAACCGGCATTGTTTCGCAGTACAACGGCAATTATCAAATCCTTCCACGTGAAATTTCCGACCTTCATACGCCAACTGCTGCATCATCTCACTTCAACGAAAATAAGCTGTTTACAATTTTCCCAAATCCGGTAAAAAATGAGCTGTTTATTTCACCGTCCGGTGAGATTAAATCAATTTCCGTTTTTGATCTGAACGGCAGACTGAAAATGACCCGGGGTGAAAATCCTTCAGTAATTGATATCTCAGGGTTAAATGAGGGAATATATATTTTAAGAATAGAAGATTTTAACCAGGTTTACACCGTTAAAAAATTTGTGGTCCGGTAAACCTTCATTTTTTGATTTTAAAACTAAAATAACAAATCGGTTTTCCGCTTTAAAAACCCCATTTCGCTGGTTGGCGAACGTTTCTAAAACAACTCCATTTCGGCCACCACCGGCAAATGGTCTGATAAAGTAACTTGCGGAGTATATGCATTTTTTACCTTCCAGTTGCCGGCCGGTTTGAAAAAAATATAGTCGATTTTGGATTTCGGATTTTGCGAAGGAATGGTAAAATCGGGGCTGCAGGCCTGATGCCAGCTTTTCATGCCTTCTTTAATTTCGGGTGAATCGGGCCTTCCGTTAAAGTCGCCCGCAACAATTACAGGCATTTTAATTTTTTTGAGGGCTTTATTTAACGCCTTAACCTGAATCGTACGCACTTCAGAAGATGAATGGTCGAGGTGGGTGGAAACAAATGTAAATCGCTTTCCACCGGGCAGTTCAACATCGGCAAGTAAAAGGGCGCGTTGTTCCTTCGAACCATCAGGAATGGGTAAACCTACTTTGCGTGTTTTTTCAAACGGATATTTTGAGAGTATGCCAATTCCGTAATACCCTCCTGAATAATCGATGGTGCGTGCATAGGCCGTAAGCATTCCGGTGCGAAAACCCAGTTCGGTGATAAAATCTTTTCCGTTTTGGTGGGGAGCCCGCTCGCGATTGGTTTTCACATCCACTTCCTGCAAAGCCACTATATCGGGGTTTTTACTTTTTATAAATTCCGCCAGTTCTTCCAGCGAAGCCAGTTCGCCAAACCGCAAATTATAACAAAGCACTTTTAGCGGATAACCTTCATTGCCATTTTGTTGTGCGTTCACAAAGGCCGGGGAAAACGCCAAACCGGCAAATACCAGAACCAATAACCCTATTTTAACCGACTTCATAATTTCGATGTTTTGTGATGAACAAATCTTTTAAACTGGGTGAACAACTGCGGAATAAAAACCGCAAAGGTTTATTTTCCTGAAAAATTCAAAGATAAAATTTACTTTCTGAAAGATCGGAAAACAATGGCGCTAAAAATCGTTTCATTCTTTCGCTGGTTGACAGATTGTTAAAAAATACATTTTTACAACCTAATGGATAAAACAGTAAAATTCTATCTTTAACCCATTCTGAAAACCAAAAGATTTCAACATGAAGAGTATTCCTGTTATTACCGTTTCCGGAAAGTCGCTGGCTGAAGCTTATGAAACTGCCCTGATTTTACTTTACGAAAAAGGTACGCGTTTTAAAACCCAGTACGACAAACCCGGCGATCCGCTAAGCATCGATTGTACCCTGAACCTGACCATCGAGGAACCGGAAACGGATCCGATGATCCACATGGCTTTTCCGGGTGGTATCGAAGATTTAAAGGAATATGTGCTGGAGCTGAAAGGTTTTAAAGACCACTGGGTAAAAAACATAAACGACAAAAACGACACCCGCTGGGAATATACTTATCATGGGAGGTTAAAAAACTATGGCGTTTGGAAAGAACTGGTGAACGGGAATTCAGCGGAAACCGGTCCGTTTAAGGTTGATCAGATTCAACGTGTCATTGAAAAACTTTCAGCTCAGCCTTTTACCCGGCAGGCGCAAATGATTACCTGGATGCCCAATCTGGATAACACCTGTTACGATCCGCCCTGTTTGCAATCGCTTTGGTACCGCATTCTGGAAGACGAAAAAGGTATTTACTGGCTGAACTGCAACATCCGGTTCCGAAGCAACGATGCCTGGGGCGCCAGTTTTATGAATATGTTCGGGTTTATTCAGTTTAATAAAGAAATTATAGCTGCCGGAGTTTCAGAAAAAACCGGCAAACCGGTAAAACTTGGCCGGTTAAACTGGCAGGCCGATTCGTACCACATTTACGGAAAAGACATTC
>CAZXHP010000233.1:0-5471 GCA_964639655.1 uncultured Mariniphaga sp. | reverse complement strand
CTGGAGGAACCGGTTTGCTTCCCTGAAGTGGTTGAAAGCCCGCAACAGATACACCAGGTTAATGATTTGTACGATGTTTGCCTGGCACTAAACACCAAAAAGAAAGTTGCCGGAAATGATTGCAATGCCAGTGAAAAAAAACTGGTAATTGTTACCGGGGCCAACCAGGGAGGAAAATCAATTTTTCTCAGAAGTGTTGGCGTTGCCCAACTAATGCTGCAATGCGGAATGTTTGTGCCTGCCTTTTCGTTTAGGGGCGGCCTTTACAATTCGGTGGTTACTCATTTCCGCAGGGAGGAAGACTCAGGCATGAAAAGTGGGAAACTGGACGAGGAACTGGCCCGGATGAATGAAATTGTTGAAAAACTTGAACCGGGGTCGCTAATTTTATTTAACGAATCATTTGCGGCAACCAATGAGCGCGAAGGGTCAGAAATAGCACGCCAGATAGTAAGCGCCCTCATCGAACACCAGGTGACTGTGTTTTTTGTGACACACCTTTACGAATTTGCCCATACTTTTTTCGCCCAAAAACAAAACCATACCTTGTTTTTACGGGCCGAAAGAAAAATTGACGGAGCCAGAACTTATAAAATCTCATCAGGCGAACCTTTGCAAACCAGTTTTGGCAACGATTTGTATCGGGAAGTTTTTTCAGAATAAAAATACAGGGACGGTTTAAACACCATTTTTTAGAGTGAATCCAAAATTGAATTATTTCGAACTGAAAATAAATGTAACAGGAGCTGTCAACCCTGTCTTTTCCCGCAAAAAATAAATGCAGATTCAGATTTTATTGTAAAAAAAGATTTTACATTTGCACATCAAATTTTTAAAAGAAAACAAATCATGGACGAAGGCCCGTGTCATAAGAAGCAAAAATTATTCACCAGCTTGTAAAAGACGGCCGTTTATTGCCTCTTTTCAAGCATAAAGCAGAGGAGGCAAAACCATGCTGAAAATATTCAAAACATTTGGGGGTTACACCGAAATTCAGAAAGTTGAAACCAATTGCTGGGTTAACGTTATGTCGCCATCACCCGAAGAAATTTCACATTTAACAGAAAAATTTAACATTCCTGCCGACATTGTACAGGACATTCTCGACGCCGATGAACGTCCGCGTATGGAAATTGACGACGACTGGCAATTGGTGATTTTGCGTGTTCCGATTACAAACCCCGACAACGGCGTACCGTTTTATACGGTTCCTCTCGGAATTTTTATGGCAAACGATTATACAATAACCATTTGTTCGCAACCCAACGAAGTGCTTCCATTCGTCCAGCCATCCGTTTACCGCGAAAGTAAGCAGCAGGTTACCGATGTGCTTAACTTTATTCTGAAACTGTTTTTACGTTCGGCAACCACCTATCTGCGTTACCTGAAACAGATAAACCAACAAACAGCACTTATTGAACAAGACCTTGAAAAATCCATCCGGAACAAAGAGTTGAACAAACTACTAAAAATGGAAAAATGCCTGGTTTTCTTCATCACATCACTAAAGGCCAACGAATTAATTCTGGCAAAACTCAGAAATTCCCGGAAAAATAACATCAGCGAAATTAACGAAGATTTACTGGAAGATGCCATCATTGAAAACAGACAGGCGCTGGACATGGCCCAGATTTATTCCGACATACAAAGCGGAATGATGGATGCTTTTGCCTCGGTAATTTCCAATAACCTGAACGTGGTGATGAAACAACTCACCCTCATTTCCATTATTTTAATGATTCCCACATTAATTGCCAGTTTGTATGGAATGAATGTTCCCAACTACCTGGAAACCCACAACTGGGCATTTCCGGCTATCATCGGATTTTCCGGTTTTATGTCGTACCTTGGTGTACTTTTGTTCAGAAAAAGAAAATGGTTTTAATCGCTTTTTAAATATCGTAACAATTTAATTCGATTTAATCATAAGGTTCCGGAATTAATAATTGCATTTTTCGCAAAACAACATCAACAGGAAAATTTTACCTTTGCTAAAAAAATTTCGAATTGAAAAAACAGTACATAGCAGTAATTTTGTTGGCATTAATGGTGCTGCTATTTCTTTTCGGTTATATCCTGAAAGACAACCTGAACGGTTTCATATCGCAAAAAATGCAGGAATCAGTCGGCACCGAAGTGGTTCTTTCCGGTGAGCAGTGGGTAGATTCGCTGTTCAACTATGCCAAAAACGGCGAGGATTTTAAATACACCTTGCTGCAATTCAGGTCAACCGGCTGCACCGTTTGTAAACAAATGGAACCCGAACTGGAAAAAATTAAAAACATTTCAAGTACTAAAATAAACGTCATGGTTTTGAATGTGATGAATGCAAACAGCCAGAATGTGATGAAATATATTGGGATTTCTGCTGTTCCCACCCACCTGATCCTCGATAAACAGGGAAAGGAAATTTTCAGAAAGTACGGATTTATCCCGGCCGGACAACTGTTGGAAAAAATGCCCTGAAATACGATTGTTACATTTTCCCGGTTTTTCCAATTTTGCAATTTTAAAAATTAACCATATAGTTAAATTTTTTGGTTAAAATATTTGGTGGATAACTTTCAATGTCCTATTTTTGACCAGTTGGTTAAATCGTTTAGTTAATTTTTATTCAAAAAAATTGCAGTATCCATTTAAAATAAATGATTATGAGTAAAATAAAAAAAGACAACACCGAAGATAAAATTCTGCAAGCTGCGCAAACGGTTTTCACCCACAAAGGAATGGACGGCGCACGCATGCAGGAAATTGCCAACGAAGCCGGTATCAACAAAGCTCTTTTGCATTATTATTTTCGTACAAAACAAAAATTGTTCGAAGCTATTTTCAACAAAGTTTTCAAACAAATTTTTCCGAATCTCCAGGCTTTTATCGATTCCGAACTACCCATCGAAGAAAAACTGGACATGTTCATCGACAAATACATCAGTTTACTGCTTAGAAATCCCTTTTTGCCTCCATTCATTCTGAAAGAGGTACACCGCGATCCGGAATTCCTTGCTTCTGTGATTAAAAGTACCGGCGTACACCCGAGTGCGGTTTTCAACATGCTGGAAAAAGAAATGGAAGCAGGAAAAATCAAAAAGATGAATCCGAAAGAACTATTAATCAATATGTTGTCGCTATGCATTTTCCCAGTTGCTGCAAAACCACTTTTGCAAATCATGTTTTTCGAAAACGACAAAAAGGCCTACAACGATTTCCTGACTAAAAGGAAAAAAACTGTAAAAGAATTCATTTTAAATTCAATTCTGATAAAATGAGAAAGTTAATTCTTCTGCTATTTCTCCCGGCACAACTTGCTTTCGGTCAAAATGAAATATCGCTGGACTCCTGTTACAACTGGACCCGAAAAAATTATCCGAACCTGAAACAGGCAAAACTTTGGAAAGAAATTTCAGGATTAAAAAAGGAAAACAACCGTACAACCTACCTTCCCCAGGTTTCGCTAAACGGACAGGCAACCTACCAGTCGGATGTCACAAAAGTGGACGTTGCACTGCCCAATATTTCAATCCCCATCGTTTCAAAAGACCAGTACAAAGCGTATGCTGAATTGCGGCAAACCATTTGGGACGGCGGATTGACTGCATCAAACGCACAGATTGAAGATGCCGTGCTGCAAGGTAACCTCAGCCAGTTGGAGGTAGAATTGTACAAGCTGAATGAACAGGTTGCGCAGGCATTTTTTACGGCACTGGCCATGGATAAACAAAAGGAGGTTTTGGCAGCTCAGAAAAAAGTGTTACAGGAGAAACGAAAAGCAGTTCAGTCGGGGGTAGAAAACCAGATGGTTGAAAAATCGGCTGCACTGGTGCTGGAAGCGGAAATCCTGAATATCGGGCAAAACGAACTTCACCTGAAAGCCGGCAAAAAGGCGGCCATTCAAATGCTTTCCATTTTAACCGGGCAAACGATTGGCGAAAATGCCAGTTTGAAATACGAAGTGCCCGAAGTGAATACGCAAAACGAATTAACACGCCCCGAAATGCAACTCTTCGCGGCGCAGAAAAAGCAGCTCGAAAAACAAAGCGATCTGCTCGACAAAAGCCGAAATCCAAAACTTTTTGGGTTCGGGCAAGCCGGGTACGGCAGGCCGGGGTTGAACATGCTCGACGATAATTTCGACACGTATTACCTGGTGGGTGTCGGATTGTCGTGGAACGCGTTCGACTGGAAAAAAACCAGCCGGCAAAAGCAGGTGCTTCAGTTGCAATCGCAATTAATTTCAAAACAGAAAGAAACATTCAACCAAAATATAAACCTGCTGCTGGCACAGCAAAACGAACAAATACAGAAACTGGAAAAACTGTTGGAAACCGATTCGGAAATGGTTGCGCTGCGTTCTGAAATTGCACAAACATCCGCCTCAAAGCTTGAAAACGAAACCATTACAATATCAGATTACATCCAGGATGTGCAGGCCGAAACCATTGCCAAATTAAACATCGGGCTTCACAAAATTCAGCTGAATGAAGCAATAGAGAAGTATAATTTGATTAAAGGAAAAGTGATTGGTGAGCAGTAGCAGTTTGGTCGCAGTTCAGTGTTCGGAAAAATATAAAAAACAAAATACAATGAAAAAGAATTTAATAATTATGCTCTTCCCGGCACTTCTTTTTAGTTGTGCAAATACCGACGAAAAATCGGATGCATTTGGGAATTTTGAAGCCGACCCGGTAATCGTTTCTTCCGAATCGTCCGGGAAAATCATTCAGCTACCTGTCGAAAAAGGACAAAAAATTGAAGCGGGTTCTGTTGCCGCCGTTATCGACACAGTTCAAATCAGTTTAAAACTGAAACAGATTGATGCGCAAAAAGCGGCTGTAGTTGCCAAACGAAAATCTATCCGGTCGCAAATTGCAGTTTTCGAAGAACAGATTAAAACCCTGGAAACCAACCAAAAAAGAATTGCGCAAATGGTAAAAGACCAGGCCGCAACCCAAAAACAACTCGACGATATCACCGGGCAAATCAATGTAACTGAAAAACAAATTGAAAGCACCGAAACCCAGTTTACCTCTGTTAACAGGGAGCTGGAAGTACTGGAAACACAAAAAGAGACCACAAAAGATTTGCTCGACCGATGTATTGTAAAATCGCCGGCAAGCGGGACGGTACTGGAAACCTACGTCGAACCGGGCGAACTGGCCGCACCCGGAAAACCGCTGTTCAAACTGGCCAACCTGGATGAACTGACCCTGAAAGTTTACGTGAGCGGTGCACAGCTCCCAAAAATCAAAATCGGACAGGAAGTGGATGTTCTGGTAGATAAAAACGAAACTGAAAACCAGAAGTTCGGCGGAAAAATTACCTGGATTTCGCCGGAAGCTGAATTTACGCCCAAAATCATTCAAACCAAAGAAGAACGCGTGAAACTGGTTTACGCGGTAAAAATTAAGGTAAAAAATGACGGCACGCTAAAAATTGGAATGCCGGGGGAGATGAGAGCCTCTCCCAGCCTCTCC
>CAZXHP010000232.1:2894-5483 GCA_964639655.1 uncultured Mariniphaga sp. | reverse complement strand
AAACTTTTTAAATGCTTGTATATTAAACCTGTTTTTCATAAACTCCTTTTATTAAATTTTTGTGTAAATATTGTTTTTACCGTTTCATTTTTGTTTTGTCAACACAACCTGCGTAAATGACCGTGGCGGGCTTTGCAGCCTCATGTGGTCACTTCCTGTTTTTTCAACCCTGTCTGTCCTTCTTATTTCATCGGGCATATCGATTTTGTTCCGTGCAAATACATCATCTGCATCGAGTACAGAAATATCCATTTGGGCAAAATCCTTTCCAAGCAATGAATAGTCAAACTCCATTACTCTTGCCGTGTCGGTGCGGTTCAACGCGTAAACAACCAGTGTGTCCCCTGTTAAACTGTAGGCAGCCTGCCCCTGCACCATATCATTTCTTTCGGCTTCGTACCCTTCAATGATCAAAGGCCGGCGTGCCGGCGTTCTGGAAAGTAGTTCATAAACTTTGCCCGGAGCAGTGAGGTAAGCTCCTTCCTTGGGAGTTTCTATTACTGCCTGTCCGTGGGTGTTCGACAAATTGTTGAAGTTAATGAAACTGACGATTCCCCCTTGCCTGTGCCAGTGCATCAGGTATCCTGCCGTTTTCAGGCCACAGTACCACGTGCCAAGTACCATTGCCCGTTTTATTTCTGTTCTGTGACCATACAGAAAGCGTTCGTCCACTTCTTCCTTCGGATTTGGCGCCCCGTAAGGATGTACCTGCCATTCGGTATTGCAGTACCTGATTTTAGTGCCGTTCCTTGAATTGTAACTGTCCAGCATGACAATCAACTCCTCTACCCTGCCTTCCTGCCAATCGTCCCTGTCGGCAAAAAAATCAACATGTTTTCCTGCGATTTTAAGCATCTCCGGTATTTTTTCGGTATAGTCATAGGTTATCATTCCGATTTTTATGGTCGGATCAACAGCTTTCATAGCTTTCGAATATTTTACGACTTCGCGGGCGTAGTCTTCCGCTGAAAGCCACCGGACTGCTTCATTGTCCATCTCCCAGTATCCGACCCCGAACGGCTGTTTGTGCCCGTTCTTCACACGAAGATCGGCCATCGGATGTTCACCTTCTTTTAAATTACAGTAGGCAACCCAATCTGCAGCATCATTTATCCCTTTTTCCTGATCTGTGAACTGTGGCAGATCATAATCGGAGTACTGCCACGGATTCCGCTCGCTGTCCAGATAGTTCCTTTTTCCGGGAAGGTACATGTTGACGCACAACATCATTTCTGCTCCGATTTCATTACAAAGCATTGCAAATTCATCCGTTCCCAGGTCGTTATTGTTCAGTCCGCCCCAGAAATAGGATGGCTCAGGTTGCCTCAAGTCTTTGTCGCCAATGCCGTTCTTCCAGTCGTAAAAGGAGGCGAAACAGCCGCCCGGAAAACGTATAAGACCAGGGTTGAGCTTTTTCATTACTTCAACTGTCGATTTTTTCCAGCCGTAAAAATGATCTTCGGGAAGCAGCGAAAACGCATCTGCCTCAATGCTGGTTTCAGGGGAAAGAAACAACGAAAATGTTACTTTTTCCGAAGGCCCTGTATAAGGAACCGTACATTCATATTTTTTAAAGTCGTCATCCAGTTCAAAGCGGATTGAAAAGAAAGGTTCGTCCCATTTTCCCTGCCGGGAAAACCGAACCTCTACACTTTCTTCTCCTGACGCGGATTTCAAATAACCGCTGAAATAGTAATTCTTCCCTTGCTCAAAATATTTGCCGTCCTGCGCAAAACCACCCCAACGACCCTGTTCCCTGTTGGTTACACGGATGCTTTGCGCCCCGTGACCGCAGCCTCCTTCCACAAGCTCCATGCTGACATCAATCTCCGGGGATTCTTTAACAAAATAGGTCGATTCATCGGTGATTATTGCCGGGTTGTTCGGTTGCCCCGGCGCAACATACCAGTTGTCGTGTTCATAACCGCTGTGGAACCAGGCTTCACCACTCCAGTCTTTAATGTACCGGCCGTCCTTTAGCAGTAAGCCAAACGAGTTTTTGCTTTTTCCGTTGTAAGGGGGGAATTTCTCGAAGCTGCGGTTAAAAAAACGTTCGGCCATTAACGGCGCTATCTGGTAACCAAAGCCAATTTCAATAAAATGGCTGTACAGCAATGGACTGACGGGTGTCGGGGCTGTTTCTTCAGTTGTAATTTTAAACACATAATCCGGATAAGAACCCGATTGGCAGCCCGCCGCCAAAATTAAAATCAACAGGAAAATTAAAAATTTGCCCGAAACATTAAAATGTAAAAGGTGATTCTCCAATTTTTTCATTTGACCCAATTTCTCATCGAGTGTTATCATTTAAAAATGCCTTCAATGTTTCAACATCCATCTCATGGTGTCTATCAGGCGTTACATGAACAGATACTTTATCTTCTGCCTGCTCCTGTGAATAAATCTTTCGCAACTCACTGACTGACTGCTCCACTGATTCATTGTAGGAGGCAGAATAATTGGTTTCTGAAGGAGTATCAAGCTCGCCGTAATGGAGCATAATTGGCCGCGGTGCATTCAATCCGGCAATATCGCTCCTGTCAAGCCATTCTAATATCCCCGGTACTCCGTGGGCGGGAGCGTTGTAGC
>CAZXHP010000232.1:0-2794 GCA_964639655.1 uncultured Mariniphaga sp. | reverse complement strand
CTCCTGTCAAGCCATTCTAATATCCCCGGTACTCCGTGGGCGGGAGCGTTGTAGCTACGCGAAAATATAAGACTGAACGACCCCAGGGAACCGCTTGAAAAGATTTTGCTAACCCTTTCTGAAAAGACGGGATAGTAAAGAGCCAGATCGCCGCCATAAGATATCCCCGCCACCGCGATTTCTTCTAAATTATACTGGTCAAACAGCCAATTCTCCCATGCTATCAAGTCTTCAATGGTTTTACCGATTAATGTTTCACCATACAAATTTAAATGTGTTACTAGAGTAAACTGGGAATAGGATACCCAGTAATCGAGCCGATCGACGGGAGTCTGTTCGCACAGGTCACTTAAAGCGCTAAATCCTCTTAACATCGGGGCAAGAACAAGATACCCGTCTTTGGCCAGTTCGTAACCAAATTTATGATGGTAATCTTCATTGAATCCAATTACATTTTCGACTGAACCGTGGCCCTGGATCGCCATTACTGCTCCCTTAACTTCTCCTTCCGGTTCAAGCAGATAAGCCGGGATGGAAAGCTCAGCGCCAACCTGCATGACCAAAGCATGGTAGGTAACCCCATCGATTTTAGCCGACCTGAGTTCAGTGACATTCCGTGCATCAGGCGGCGCATATGAAATCAACCCGGTAAATTTATCGACGGCTTCTTTTTTCCATGCAGCATAACCTCCGGTGTAGTTCTGAAAAGATATTTTCCGCTCAGGTTTTTCAACCTCTAACCTGAGCGTTAGTTCATCTTTTTTTATAAGAAATTTCTCTAATTCTGACGGTTCATTTTCTGCATTAACGGAATGCTTTTCTCCCCTTTCAGCCAAACAATCGTTGACGGGAAAAACAAATATTGCAACAATGAAAAAACAAACTGAACTTTTCATTTTTTTAATTTTTAAGATGAAGTTCAATAACATTAACCGAGGCTGGTTGGATAATGAATTCCGAAGGATTCTGAATTTGTTTTTCAACAGGGTTAAAGGTATCCCGGTGTGCATCATCCACATAAGCGAATTTTTCGCCTGGTGCAATTTCATATATTGTTGCAGACGAAACAGAATATCCATCGACATTCACATCAATTTTTACCGGGGAAGAAAACTGTGTATTCAAAATATGCAGGAACAGCTTATCTCCTTTCCGGGTGGCAGCAACATCCAATTCTTCGGGAAATTCCGATATTTTTACCCCTTTGTTTCCACTATGTTTTTTATATAATTTCATAATTACACCTATTGGGAGTAAATAAGATTCTCCGCCGGGTACCGGAAGTTTAACTGCATTTACCGTCCAACGGGTACCGAAAAAGTCAGCTCCCGTGCAAATGGAGACCCTGTCCGCATGGCGAAGGTATGTATTCATCGTGCGGGCATGGTAGGCCGCCGAAAGCCAGTTCATCAAAATGGTATTTGTGTTGTATGGCGATAAAGAAAGGTGTCCTTCGGTAACTGCAATTTTCGCTTCGCTTCCGATTGATTGAATAATCCCTTTCAGTTTTGACAACCTATACTCCGCAATCTTAGCCAGTTCCAGCAATTCATTCCATGCTTCTTCAGGATATTTAAAATACTCAAATCCGGTAAGTGACCTGGTATTTTCAGGATAAATCCCCATCATGTGAATGGCTATCATATCCAGAAGATCACCATTTTCCCCCAGCATTTTTGATGCCCAAAATTCATTATCCTTTTCATCTTCTTTTCCTTTAAATCCTGAAACATCCGGGACATCACCCCATCCAATAATCTTAATGGAAGGATCGCGAAGTTTCATTGCTTTTGCAAATTCACGTGTATGAATAATCGCTTCGTCGAGGCTAAAGCCATCTTCTCCGGTATAAGAGGTTTCATTTCCTACTTGCCAATATTTTACATCAAATGGGGCGGTTTCACCGTTCAATTTACGTTCCCGGCTATCCGGGTCGTTGCAGTAGGAAACCCATTCCAGTGCTTCTTCCAATGTTCCATATCGATCCTGATCGTGAGAGGTCTTTTTAAAATATTCAATGCCATCACTCATAAAATTAACACCTAACAAGGGCTCTGCATTTACCCGGCGACAGAAATCAATAAATTCATGTGTGCCAACCCGGTTGGTTTCTTTTCCTCCCCAGGAGAGATTATACATCCAGGGGCGCTTATCTGGCGGGCCAATTCCCTCCTTCCATTTGTAATAGCGGGTAAAATTTCCGCCCCACCGTATCATCCCCGGTGAAAGGTCTGCAACGCATCTGACCACATCCTCCCGCCAATCGTCGCGCCGGTAATCCCATGCGGCCTCAATAGCAGGATCGGTAGTGCCAAGTGGTTCAAGGAACTGCATAAAAAGGGTAGGTGCAATGTCAAATTGTGGAGTTGGATCAATCCTGATAATACCTTTTGTGTTTTCTGAAGCTTTGCTGTAATATGGCAAAAGTAAATTCCCTGCAAGGACAGAACTCGTTGAAGCCAAAGCTCCTGTCTTTATAAAATTTCTTCGTGAAAATAAATCCATAATTCTCTCTTACTGTAATTTTCAGGTCAATAATAGCTTTTCTGCACCCAAATAAAATCAACGGCCACAGGTTTTGCCTCCAGCGATTCCAGCGTTAAAACAGAGGCGCCTTTTTTTAAGGTGACTGGCGCTGATTGGTGAGTCCGTGAAAGGATCCCGTCTCCTGTTTCCAGATCGATTATTTCCTGGTCCGGATTAAAAGCAACGCCGTTTATTTTTGCACGAATTTTTCCTGAATCTCCTGTTAAGCGGGCCGTGATATGGATTACATATTTGCCGTCTTCCAAAA
>CAZXHP010000231.1:0-5513 GCA_964639655.1 uncultured Mariniphaga sp. | reverse complement strand
GAAACCTCCCAGTTTTTTACCAGGCGGAAAGCATTCCAGATTTTGGTGGCAAAACCTGCTCCCTGTTGCGGCAGACTTTCGTCAAACAGCAAATCGCCACCTGCCGGCGAACAAAGTAACATCCCAACTCGCACACCGTCGGCGCCGTATTTGGCAATCAAATTGAGCGGATCGGGTGAGTTGCCCAGCGATTTCGACATTTTGCGTCGCTGTGCATCGCGCACCATGCCTGTGAAATAAACATTTTTAAACGGAAAATTATCGCGGTATTCGTAACCGGCAATAATCATACGCGCCACCCAGAAAAAGATAATGTCGGGTGCCGTAACCAGGTCGGAAGTGGGGTAGTAGTATTTTATATCGGCATTTTCCGGGTTGCGGATGCCGTCGAATACCGAAATGGGCCACAACCAGCTCGAGAACCAGGTGTCCAGCACGTCCTCGTCCTGATGCAGAGAAAAGCCTCCCCTAACCCCTCCCAGGGAGGGGAATTTTTTAAGTGCTAATTCGTGTGCTTCCTCTTCTGTTTCGGCAACAACAAACGAGCCTCCCCCAGCCCCTCCAAAGGAGGGGAACTGTTCTCCCCCTTCGGGGGAGTCAGAGGGGGCCTCTATGTACCAAACTGGAATCTGGTGTCCCCACCACAACTGGCGGCTGATGCACCAGTCTTTAATGTTGCCCATCCAGTGGCGGTAAATGTTTTTGAATTTGGCGGGATGAAATTGAATGGTATCATTCAGTACATTTTCCAGCGCCGGATTCACCAGCTCATCCATTTTCAGGAACCACTGTGCCGAAAGTTTGGGTTCAATGGCCACATCGGTCCGTTCGGAGTAACCTACCTTATTGTTGTAGTCTTCGATGCGGTCCAGGTTTCCGGCTTTTTCCAGTTCGGAAACAATTTTTTCACGTACATCGAACCGGTCTTCGCCAACAAACAATTCGGCAGCTTTGCTTAAAGTGCCGTCGTCATTAAAAATATCGATGGAAGGCAGGTTGTGACGCATTCCGATTTCGTAGTCGTTAATGTCGTGTGCCGGCGTAATTTTCAGGCAGCCGGTACCGAATTCCATATCGACATAATCGTCTTCGATAATGGGAATGGAACGGTTGATGAGTGGCACCAGCACCCGTTTCCCTTTCAGGTGTGCAAACCGTTTGTCGGCCGGGTTTACACAAACTGCGGTATCACCCAATATTGTTTCGGGGCGTGTGGTGGCGATGGTAACATAGGAAGCCCCATCCTGACCTTCCTCTAAGGGGAAGGAATTTTCTCCCCCTTCGGGGGAGTTAGAGGGGGCCTCTATTTTATATTTCAGATAATAAAGTTTCGATTTTACTTCCTTGTAAATAACCTCTTCGTCGGAAAGGGCGGTTTTTGCGGCAGGGTCCCAGTTTACCATACGTACGCCGCGGTAAATAAGGCCTTTTTTGTACAAATCCACAAAAACTTTGATGACCGATTCGCTGCGGGCTTCGTCCAAGGTAAAAGCGGTGCGTTCCCAGTCACACGATGCGCCCAGTTTTTTGAGTTGTTCCAGGATAATTCCTCCGTGTTTGCGGGTCCAGTCCCAGGCGTGTTCCAGAAATTCCTGGCGGGAAAGGTCGTATTTGTCAACACCTTCGGCCCTGAGTTTATTTACTACTTTGGCTTCTGTGGCAATAGAAGCATGGTCGGTGCCGGGCACCCAGCAGGCGTTTTTGCCGGTCATGCGGGCCCGGCGCACCAGAATGTCCTGAATGGTATTGTTGAGCATGTGCCCCATGTGCAACACACCGGTTACATTTGGCGGCGGAATTACGATGGTGTAAGGCTCCCGCTCGTCGGGTTCGGAATGAAAAAAATTGTTTTCCATCCAGTATTTGTACCATTTTCCCTCTACCTCTGCCGGGGTATATTTGCTCGGAATTTCCATGTTTTTTATTTCAGAATTTCACCAAAAAATTGAGGTGCAAATGTACAAGGAAAAGTTTAAAAGAAAAAGGGCGTATCTTATCAGAAACACCCCCTTCCTTTAAAAGATTCAAGAATTATTCGCCCCACGTAATTTCGGTCGAGCCAATTGAAATAAACTGGATATTGTAATCTCTGTTGTTACTGGTGCTGCCCGATTCGTAAAGAATAGCCATTACTTCAACGCGGTAATCTTCACCATTCTGAGCCTTGTCGCCTGAACTTGCCCAACCGGTATCACTTACGCCGAAAGCATAATCGGTTTCATCGTCGTCGAGCACTGAACTCATAAAAAGCAGTTTGTCAGCGTCATCAAAAAGCCTGACGTAATAGGCATCTGCATCATCTACCTCCTGCCAGTAAATTCCCAGTTTTGAGTTTTTGAATTCAGTGGAATCTATAACAACAGCCGCCAGTTCGTCTTCTTCCAACTTGTCTTTCCGGGTTAAAGCAGCTTCATCAGTCTGTGTACTTTTTATCGTAAATGTGTAATCGCCGGCAACCGGAATCGAATCGGCATAGTCCTCGTCTTCGGGATAAAGGCTGAAAACCCGGTTGCCCGAGGGATCTTCCTCCAGGTTCCAGACGGTATCGTCGGGACCTTCAACAGTTACCGAGTCGAGTGCTTTGTTGCCCAATACCCAAAAAACAATACCGTACATTTCTACACTATCCCGTACAATTTTTTGTACAAAAACATCGGGTGTTGCATCCAGAGCAACGGGATCCGGATCGTCAATACACGATGTTAATACAACACTTCCCATCACAATAGCCGCTAAGCTTTTCCAAATCATTTTTTTTGTCTTCATGTTTGTCTTCATTTTAATTTAAAAGATTATAAAACATTAAATTCGAACTGCCGTTTAACCGGTAATCCGAATTTCATTTTTTATTTAAGTCATTTAGTTGATACCCGAAACTGTAAAAGGGTTGCGTAGAAAAGAATTTTTTTTTGAATTTTTTTCTGAAATATTTTTTGAGTAAGAATCTCAATGAAAAGGAAAACCTTAGTCAGGGTATTTCGCCTTTGAAAATTTAAAAGCCGGTTTTTTGTTTTTTTCAGCCCATTATCATGCCGATAATTGTTGCGCTCATAAGCGAAGCCAAAGTTCCTGCAAGTAAAGCCGGAATTCCGTATTTTGAAAGCAGCACCCGCCTGCCCGGCGCCAGTGCGCCAATACCTCCAATCTGAATACCGATGGAAGAAAAGTTGGCAAACCCGCAGAGAATATAGGTAGCCATAATGACTGATTTCGGATGTGCAAAAACAGCAGCAGTTTTTAGTTCAGCCAGACTGATGTAGCCAATAAATTCAGTTAGAATAAGTTTTTCGCCCAGCAGCCTTCCCACAATAATTATATCCTCGGCGCCCACTCCAATGAGCCACATGAGCGGGGCAAAAGTATAACCCAGAATAAATTGTAAAGAAAGCCCGTCGTACCTTCCGTTCGTGCCTTCCAGAATGAGATCATTCAGGGTTGTCCACTCACCTATTTTCCCAATAATAAAATTGAACATGGCAATTAAAGCAATAAAAGTTAGCAGCATTGCTGCCACGTTTACAGCCAGTTTAACACCTTCGCTGGTGCCGTTGGTAATGGCATCGAGTACATTGCTGCCAATTTTATCTTTACTTACTTCAATTTGTTTATTGATGGCTTCGGTGGGGGGAACCAGCATTTTGGAAAAAACAATAGCAGCAGGTGCAGCCATTACCGAAGCCGCCAGTAAATGTTTGGCGAACTCGAGGCGCATTTGCGGATCGTTGCCACCCAGCAACGCAATGTAGGCGGCCAGTACACCTCCGGCCATGGTGGCCATACCACCCGACATCACCAGCAAAATTTCCGATTTGCTCATTTTTTCCAGATAGGCTTTAATCATGAGCGGCGATTCGGTTTGCCCCAGAAAAATATTCCCCGCAACTGAAAGAGCTTCCGCACCCGATATTTTCAGGGCTTTGGTAAACAACCACGCCAGCGCGTAAACCACTTTCTGAATAATTCCCCAGTAAAATAAAAGGCTGGTTAATGCCGAAAAGAAAATGATAGTAGGTAAAACCTGAAAAAGGAAAATAAACCCGTAAGTGTCGGCATTCATTAAATCACCCAACAGAAACTCACTTCCTGCTTTGGTGAAATCCAGAATTTTGACGAATATCTGGCCGAAAAATTCAAATCCGTTTCGGATAAAAGGAATGTAAAGCACACCAATAGCCAGTAAAACCTGGATGAAAAGTCCGGTGGCAACTGTTCGCCAGGGAATGTTTTTGCGGTCGGAACTGAACACAAAGCCCAGTGCCAGCAAAACAGTCATTCCAAGCATACCGCGTAACAATGTGCTCAGCGAAAAATTATTTTCCCTTTCCTTGTCCGGTAAAATTGCCGATGTTGTTGAAGAATTGTCTTCCACCAGGGCAGGCCTGTTGTCGGTTGCTGCTGGTTCCGGCTGTTGTGCCAATGCCGGCTGGAAAAAGAAAATGCCGACACCAATCACCAGCAAGGCAAGGAATTTGTTCATCTTTTTCGGTTAATTTTTCTTTCGGTTATTGATCTCGTCACGCAACACCGAAGCTTTTTCATAATCTTCATTGTGTACCGCCTCGTTTAGCATTGCTTCCAGTTCCTGTAATGTATAACGCGCAAATGGTGTTGACTCGGAGGAACCCGGTTTTTTCCCGGTCTTTGCGCTCTCAGGATGCCTGGTTTCATCGCCTTCAAGCACAATTCCCGCTTTTTTTAATATATCTTCTGTGGTATAAATGGGACACCTGAACCGCAGGGCGAGCGCTACCGCGTCGGAGGTTCGCGAATCGATTTTAACTTCGCGGCCATCCATTTCGCAAAGCAGTTCCGAGTAAAAAATACCTTCTTCCAGCTTGTGAATAACCACCTCGAGCAGCACAATTTTAAATGCATGTGCAATATTTTTTATTAAATCGTGGGTGAGCGGGCGCGGGGGTTTCAGCCCTTCCAACTGGATGGCAATGGCCTGCGCTTCAACCGGGCCAATGATAATAGGTATCCTTCTTTCGCCGTTTTCTTCCGATAAAACTAAGGCATAAGCGCCTGATTGCGTTTGACTTACTGATAGTCCAAGAATATTCAGTCTTATTTTTTGCATTCTTCCCAAAATCCGGTTTTATTGTGCAAACAAATATAACAATCATTTTGGGAATAGATTGGAAATGTAGTTTTGTTTTCTTTTTGTGAAGAAAAACCCGAATGCAAAAAATATTTCCCCAACATTTGCCAATGTATTAAAAATAACTACTTTTGCAGTCCGAAATTTGAACCGTTCAGGCTCAGCAAGAGGAAACAAGAGAGCTTCCCGCCTGCCGGTGTAACATTAAAAGTTGAAATTATGTACGCGATTGTAGAGATTGCAGGACAGCAGTTCAAAGTTGAAAAAGAAAAGAAACTGTATGTTCATCAGCTGGAAGCCGGCGAAGGCGACTCGGTTGATTTCGACAAGGTTTTACTTGTTGACAACGGCGGCAAAGTGGCCGTAGGTACCCCCACCGTTAACGGTGCGAAAGTAACAGCCAAAGTGCTGG
>CAZXHP010000230.1:2258-5544 GCA_964639655.1 uncultured Mariniphaga sp. | reverse complement strand
TCTCTGGCACAATACAATCTTTAACCGCATCCGTATGAATTTGATAATTGGTTTTACATTCCATTCAAAATTATACTAATTGCCGGAATTTCTATTTACAAAAGCCCTAATCGTCTATTTGGCACTTTTCAGAAATCGGTTTCAAAAAAGAATGTCCTCACTTCATTGCTCCACAAATCCGGCAGGGATAAAGGGGCAAAGTGACCTCCTTTGGGCATTTTGGTAAAGCGTTTTACATTGGCCATCCGCTCTGCCCATTCTTTAGGCATGGGGGCATCACCGGGGAAAGCAGCTACTCCGGTAGGTACCTGCACTTTCTCAACAGGTTTTGGCCCATATTCGGTGTAAGCTACCCGTGCATTGTCGGCATAGTAGCGGATAGAAGTATTGATGGTCTGGGTTACCCAATAAATCATAATATTGGTGAGCAACTCGTCTTTAGTGAATCGCTTTTCAATGTGCCCATTATGGTCTGACCAGGCGTGAAATTTTTCCAGTATCCATGCGGCAAGTCCTACGGGGGAATCATTCAAACCATACCCCAGTGATTGGGGCTTGGTGCTCTGTATCATATTGTAAGCTCCTTCGCTCATCCACCATTGCTGGATAAACTGCCCAAACTCCTGCTCTGCGGGCGACATGGTGCTCCAGTCCTCGGTACCATTGGGGTAGCCTACGTCTGTGAGATGAATGGCTTTGACCGATTCGGGAAATTGATTGGCCAGGGACTTGGTTACACCGCTACCCACATCTCCACCGGCCGCATAGAAGGTGTCGTATCCCAATACCTCTTTCATCAACTTCGCCCACAGGCCCGCGACCTCATCTTCCACCTTGACGGTTTTGGCAGAAAATCCAAATCCCGGTACTGATGGGACTATCACATCAAAAGACTGGTCTGACTTGCCTCCATACGCCTCCGTATCGGTAAGCATTGGGATCGCTTTATAATACCGGAAAAAAGAATCAGGCCAGCCATGTGTAAGGATCAACGGGTTGGGATTTTTTCCTTTTCCCTTTACATATACGAAGTGGATTTCTACACCATCGATTACGACTTTGAACTGTGGTAAGCTGTTCAGCATGGCTTCCTGTTTTTTCCAGTCGTATTCCTTTTGCCAGTAGGTAACCACTTCTTTGAGGTAATTGGCATTGGCACCGTAACTCCAACTATTCCCTTCAGGGTTGTCTGTCCATCGGGTCATGGAAAGCCGGATGCGGAGATCTTGTAATACTTCTTCGGAAACATCAATTTTAAAGGGTTTCATATCTTACAATTTTAAGTTTTGAAATACATTGATTGCTATGAGAACTGGTATGAGTCTTTTCATAAAAAAGACTGGTTTATTGTTCTTACAAGACAAAAATAACTCAAACCTTTATGCGAACAGGAGGACGGATTGCGGTAGAAATGGTACTTTTTTCGGGATTATACTTCCATTGTAGTATATGCTGATCCAAGTCTTGCTTTTAGTCTAACAGATGGACGATATTTATCCTTTTTGTCGGCTATGCCGATGGCAACGGCAAACAGTGTTTTGAAATCCGGATTGTCGAGTATTTTATCATACTTCTCCACGTCAATTCCTTCCATCGGTGCAGAACCAATTTCCATATCGGCACAGGCTGACAACAAAATACCAAGGGCGATGTACACCTGGTTGGAGAACCAAGCCTTTATGTAATCTTCCCCTTGTGGTTTGATATGATTCCTGAAGTCGTTGACAAAATGCTCCTGCAATTGCTCAGCTATCCTCTTTTCGTATAATTCAAGATTGTCTATTCGCTGAAAAATGATTAAACAGGAACAATCCACTATCCGTTGTTCATTACCCGGATGGGAGGCTTTTGCAAATTTTTCCTTAGCCGCGTTGTCCGTCACAAAAACAAATCGCCAGGGTTGGCTATTGTTTGAAGAAGGGGACAAGTGCAATATTTCCTTCAACTGTTCAAGGGTATCCTTGCCAATTCTTCCATTTTTATCATACCGCTTTACTGTATAACGGTTCTTTATTTTCTCCAAGAAATTCATTTTCATAATTCGTTTGATTTTAAAATAAAAAAATGAATGAGATACTATGCCTATAGGCAGCTTCCGGAAGGAAGTTCGTCCAGATGGATTGCACCGATTGGTAAGCCAGCAAAAATGGAAATTTGCTATGCCCAAGCTGCACCGTATTTCCAACAAATAATCCATCTACGCTTCCCTGGTTGTTAAAATAAAAGAGCTGGGGACGCAGGGTTACAGTCAGGTTTTTGTATTCCAATACTTTTTGAAATTCAGCTGCGAGATCAATAAAATGCCCGTTGATGGTGCCGAAATCAAAGGCTTCATTGTACCGATAGGTTAACATGTACTTTTGCTTAGCGGCAGGTTGAAAAGTCGCCATGACTTCTCCCGTTAAATTGCGATGAGCTTCCAAAAGGTCCTCCGCCCCTTCCGTTTTTGTTGAAATAAAAAAAAGTGAAGGATTAACTGCCACAGCCAATTTAAATTTTTGCCTGTCTTCGCAGGTATATCGAAACCAATTGTTCCACATCCAGGGCCGACCGTTTAGCCCAATGGAAAAATCGGGTTCGTATTTAAACCTCTTGCTTCCAACAGACAAAAAAGCCATTAAAGCAGGATCATCAAACGAAAAGGCTGGTATCGGGGCAAAAGCGTTGTGGGTTAGAAGTATCATGCCGTGAACATTCACTTTCTTTTTTATCACCGTCCCGGCAGATACATTATCATTTTCGACCTGGGCATAAACACTGCTTATACCCACGAGCCATATCAGGAGAATTATCATTTTTTTCATTGCTGAATATTTTTTTTGCAAATCTATACTTAAAATGATATACATTTGTAACCGATATACTAAAGTATACCAAAATGAAAGATGCAAACATTCCCGAAAATGCCTCTATGGAGGATGTAAAATACCTGATGGACACCTTGTATGTCATAGGTGGAAAATGGAAACTCCCTATAATGCTGGTGTTGGGAGAAGGCAAAACCCGGTTCAGGGATATTCAGCGAAGTATTCCGAATATCACCGGGCGGATGCTCTCAAAGGAGTTGAAGGAGCTGGAAATGAATAAAATCGTCACCCGTAATGTACAGGACGATTACCCCGTTCGGATCGATTACGAAATCACCGACTATTGCCGGAGTTTTCAACCTGTCATTGACCTGATGATTGATTGGGGCAAACGGCACAGGGAATACCTGAAATCAGTTTGAGCTGACACTTATTTTGTGGTTTTGCTCCACTTTTCAAAACAAATCGATACGCTCGAT
>CAZXHP010000230.1:0-2158 GCA_964639655.1 uncultured Mariniphaga sp. | reverse complement strand
CGATTCAGCCCCTTCGATAGACAGCGGGAGTGACTCCTGCATGTCTTTTAAACGCCCTCACAAAATAAGACTGGTCTTCAAAACCCAGCCAATAGGCGATCTCTTTGATGGTCATGGGCGTTTGCCGCAACAGGCTTTTGGCCTCCAAAAACAGATGTTCCGTGATGAGTTCTTTCGCAGATTTACCAGTGGTTTCCTGTAAAACTTCACTCAGATACTTTGGTGTGATATGGAGTTTGTCGGCATAAAATCCCACCTCTTTGGATTCGATAAAATGACGGGCAATGAGGGCTTTGAATTGATGTGAAATTAGTTCTTTTTGGGAAATGTTGTTTTCCCGCAGCGTAACTTTATGTAATTGCTGTACCAACTGAATCAATGAAAATACCAACCCCTGCAATACTTCAGTGTTTTCACTGAACTTTTTAATATTCCGGAACAGATCTTTCAAATTCTCCAATTCTTCTTTAGAGACTTTTACCATGTGGTTACCACCATGTATAAAAAAAGGAAGGGAATTCAGTGCGGGTGCTTTAATGGTTTTAAAAAGTGATTCAGAAAAAAATATGGTTTCGTTTTTCAGTTCATACGCGCTATCCCAGCATGTCACAATGCCCGGCCCCAGGGTAGTAAGGCTTCCTGCTGACAGCTCATAATCCACACTTCCCAATCTGCAGTTGCTAACCCCCTCGCCATAACTTATTCCAACACCATAATGTGTGGTACGGAAGGGGAAATCAACTTCAAGCGTTGCATATGTCTCGTTGTCCGCATAGAAAAATGCTTCCATGGTTTTCCCGGGAAGTGTTTCCTTGACGTATTGGTAAAAGTTGAAAGTTTTGAGATTCATGGATAAATGGAATTGGACATGTTATTTCAATTTTTGCGTGGTTCCTTTTTTTTTGGAAGGATTTGTTTCATCGCATTGGCGGTAACCGCAATGTGGTTTTATCTTTTTGCCAATAGCTTAAATAATTTTTCATTTATATAATAGTTTCCGGTTCCAATTCTTTCTTTTCTTAAAATCCCATCTTTAGCTAATTTGTTCAGGTAGTTTGCAGCTGTTATTCTTGAAACATTCAAGTCATTAACAATGAATTCAATTTTTGTATAAGGATGTTTAAACAGATTATTTAATAAATCCTGACTGTAAAATTTATAGTTGTCCCGAAGTTTATGTTTGTATTCTAACATTAACTCCCGAATCTGGATAATTAAATCAATTGTTTCCCTCGAAGTTTTTTCAATTCCATGAATCATAAACAAAAGCCATTCTTCCCAATTTTCATTGTCTCTGAGTTGTTGTAACAATCTGTAATAATCTGATTTATTTTGAATGATATAGTTGCTTAAATATAAAATTGGGAGATTTTGCAGTTTTTCGATAATTAAGTAAAGAATATTTATTATTCTACCAGTTCTGCCATTTCCATCATAAAATGGGTGGATACTTTCAAACTGATAATGAATAATTGCCATTTTTATAATTGGGTCATAATCGCACATTGAAGGGTCATTAATGAATTTTTCAAGGTTTGCCATCAATTTATTAATTTCATTAATGTCCTGCGGTGGCGTATATATAGTTTTACCGGTCGATGAATTTTTCAAAGCAGTTCCGGGAAGTTTTCTGAATCCGGCACTATTTCCTTCCAATTCTTTTTGAATTTCAATAATGATATTATTTGTAATTATTCCTTTGGCTTTAATTAATTCAAAACCTTTTTTTAATGCAGAAATATAATTTTGAACTTCTTTGGCCTCAGGCGATTTAAAAGAATCGAGGTTTAATTCCGATTTGTACAATTCATCATGAGTTGAAATTATATTTTCAATTGCAGAACTGTCTTTTGCTTCTTGCAATCCCAAGGTGTTTATTAAAATATTTTGGTTAGGAATTGTCGATGCAATGCCTTTTAATTCAGCCAAAGCAGCGTGTGCAGAAGGCAGACTTTTCAAAACTGTTCTTGTCTCAACATCAACAACTAAAGGAAGTTCTTTTAATGTCCAATTTTCATTTTGGCTCATTGCGTAAAGATTTTGAGATTTTCTTTACAAATATACTTCATTCTGTAAAGGAAAATGGATTTTCTTTACAAAGATCGTTAGATTTGTTAATATTTTTCAATTTTCTATATAATTATTTTTCACCATTTGT
>CAZXHP010000229.1:3981-5563 GCA_964639655.1 uncultured Mariniphaga sp. | reverse complement strand
ATTGAAATGGCTTTCCAATGTCGGTTTGGTGAACCCGGGATTTGAAAACGAATTTGAAGGATGGACCAATACAACGGATACCGGCTTCCTGCCCTACACCGAAAATAAAGGGGTGGACGGCTCGAAAAATATGACCATTTGGAATAGCGCCAACTATACGTTCAGAAGTTCGCAAACCGTAACCGGCCTTCAGGATGGCAAATACCAACTCAGCGTAATGTCAACGGTGAGCAACGACAGCACCATTTCCTTTTATGCAACCAGCGGAGAGGAAACCGTTGAATTGCCGCTGGCTTTCGAAGAATGGACCTTAACCAAAAGGAGAATTCAAATCGATGTTACGGGAGGCTCCCTGGAATTTGGAATCAAAGGAAGCGGCGAAAACGATATGATTCCGGCCAACCACTGGGGAACGTTCGATAATTTTGAACTTATCAGGTTGCCTGACATCCCTGTTGTGAATCCCGGATTTGAAGAAGATTTTGCAGGTTGGGTCAATGTTTCCGATTCCGACGGGATTCCTTACATCGAAAACAAGGGAGTGGATGGATCGAAAAGCGTTACGTTCTGGAGTGGTGCAGACTACCACATTTCCACCTCGCAACTGATTTCGGGCCTTATAAACGGAAGTTACGAGGTAAGTGTTTGGACAATGCCTTCGGTGGACAACAGTTTTACCCTTTTTGGAAAAAGCGGAGGCCAGGCTGCGGAAGAAGTCATCATGTTCAACGGATGGGAACTGACACAGGATAAGGTGCTTACCTTAGTGAGCGACGGGAGCCTTGAATTTGGCATCTGGGGCAGTGGCGAAGACAACATGGTGCCTGCCAACCACTGGATTGTTTTCGACGACTTCGGGGTGAAAATAAAATCGATCATTCCTGAATATGTGGAGGGAAATTCACTGATGAAAGAAATGACTACCGGTTCCGACCTTGTGGAGAAAGAAAAAAATACCGTTGTATTCTGGCAAAAAAACAAAACATTGAATGTTCGTTCGGATGAAATCATGGAGGATTTGGCGGTGTACAGCATTACCGGCGCCGTCGTCGGCAGGATGAAGGTGAACAGCACGTACGTTTCTGTTCCGATGAACTCCGGGATTTATATCGTTCGTGTATCCACAAGAGAAGGCGAAGTTGAAACACAAAAAGTGATTATCCATTAAATTATGAGAGTACTTCTTTCCTTTTTTTTTCTTGTTGTGCTGAATGTGCCCGGAGTTGCCGAAAAAGGTGAAAACAATTTTCAGTTGAGCATCAATCCATCAGTTACATTTCAGAAAATGCACAGCTTTGGCGCTTCCGATGCCTGGCGGTGCCAGTTTATCGGAAAAAACTGGCCGGCCCGGAAAAAAGAACAAATCGCCGAATGGCTGTTCAGTCGTGAATTCGACAGTGACGGAAATCCGAAAGGCATCGGCCTGTCGATGTGGCGGTTTTACCTCGGCGCCGGAAGTATGGAACAGGGAGACAGCAGCGGAATTACCAACTACTGGCGTCGTGCGGAATGTTTTCAGAATCCCGACGGAACTTACGACTGGAACAAGCAGGAAGGACAGCAGTGGTTTTTGTCGGAAGCC
>CAZXHP010000229.1:1679-3881 GCA_964639655.1 uncultured Mariniphaga sp. | reverse complement strand
GAACAACTGATGGTTTCGGCTTACACCGACGGGAAACAGGTCGTTTGCGTGGTTGTGAACCCTTCCGGCGAAGAAAAAGTACTGCACCCGTCGTTCGAAGCTCCCACAGAAGGAGAAACAACATTGTACATCACCGATAAAACCCGGAACCTTGAAAAAGAAAACACAGGACCGGACAAATGGAGCATTCCGCCCAGAGCGGTAGTGACGGTGGTTGCCGGTATCTAATAATACTTAAGCCGGAAAATTTATATAATTTGAAAAAAATAATCCATATAATATGACATCACATCATTTTATTATAAAATCATTTGGCATACTTACCACTGCTATCACTTTTTCTTTGGTGGGAGTCCATAAAACAACTGCACAAAAGGCAGATAAACCTAACGTCCTTTTTATTTTGGCTGATGATTTTGGAAACTATGATTTAAGCGCTAGTGGCAGCAGGTTTTATGAAACACCTTATATTGACAAGATTGCAAGTGAAGGGCTAAATTTCACTCACGGATATACTACGTCTCCCGTGTGTAGTCCTGCCCGTGCCAGTTTGCTAACAGGGCAGTTTCCGGCCCGGCATGGTATTACGGATTGGATAGGTGCACGCACGGGTGAGGAGTGGCGAAAAAACGGCAGGTTTAGCAAACTTCTTCCTCCCGAAAACGGAGAACACCTGCCCCATGAATATGTCACTTTACCTGAAGCCATGAAGGAGGCAGGCTACAAAACTTTTTTTGCAGGAAAATGGCATATCGGAAGTGAAGGCTCCTGGCCTGAAGATCATGGCTTCGATATTAATATCGGAGGATGGGATAGTGGTTCACCCATTGGCGGGTATTTTGATCCGTATAAAAACCCCAATCTCAAAAACCGCAAACCCGGAGAAAACCTTTCTATGCGACTGGCTGATGAAACGGTTCAATTTTTAAATGAGAACAATCCAGGGGAAACCGGACAACCTGTATTTGCTTACCTTTCTTTTTACGCTGTGCATGGCCCCATTCAGACCACCCGGGAAAAGTGGAAAAAATACCGGGACAAAGCAGAGGATTTGGGCCTTGCCAAAGCGGGTTTTGAGATGGGCGATTACTTGCCCATCCGGACAGTTCAGGACAATCCGGTTTATGCGGGACTTGTTGAGGCGATGGATGATGCGGTTGGTTACGTTTTGGATAACCTGGTAAAACTGGGACTGGATGACAATACCATTGTAATTTTCACTTCGGACCATGGTGGGGTTTCTTCCGGAGATGCTTATGCGACTTCAAATTTACCACTCAGAAAGGGCAAAGGTTCTACTTTTGAAGGTGGTTTGCGGGTGCCTTATTTTATTAAACTACCGAATCTAACCGAAAATTTGCCGGATTGTGATGTTCCGGTTACCGGCGCCGATTTTTATCCAACCATTCTGGAATTAATCGGTGCAGGTCTAAAACCCGAACAACATACGGATGGAATAAGCCTCGTTCCGCTGTTGCATGGTGAAAAAGCTGAAGACAGATTTCTTGTATGGCACTATCCTCATTACGGGAATCAGGGCGGCAGGCCATCTTCTGTTATCAGGGAAGGCCACTGGAAGCTTATTCATTTATACGAGACAGATCAGGATGAACTCTATAACTTAAGCACAGATATTAACGAGGCGAAAAATCTGAATCAGCAATACCCGGATAAAGTTAAAACATTGAAAAATAAATTGTTTTCTTATCTCCGTGAAGTTGGCGCCAGGTATCCGAAACATGATCCGCTTTATGATGCCGAAGCTGAGATGAACTATCTGGAAGCAATTAAGAATAAAAACATGCCGGGTCTTGAACATCAAAGATTGGAGTTTCTTTCTGAAGATTACAATCCCGGTAATAATTGGTGGGGGAGCAACGTGGAATAAAATGAAAGTCATAAGATAATCCATAAATTCATCAAATTCTGCATGTTGAAAAATAAGGCGCTGTGTTACCTTTGGGAATAAAATAAGCCAATGATGGAAGAAATAAAATTCAACAAACGATTTGTTATCGGAATCACGCTGGTTTCGGCCATGGGCGGGCTGCTGTTCGGTTACGACTGGGTGGTCATCGGCGGGGCCAAACCTTTTTACGAGCGCTTTTTCGACATTACGCAGTCACCTAATCTGCAGGGCTGGGCCATGAGCAGCGCCCTCATTGGCTGTCTGTTCGGCGCGTTGTTTTCAGGCTACCTGTC
>CAZXHP010000229.1:0-1579 GCA_964639655.1 uncultured Mariniphaga sp. | reverse complement strand
TACCTGATTGCCGAAAAAGTTCCCGACGGGGCTACCGACGAATTTATCCGGCAGTCGTGGAACGGCCAAACGGGCTGGCGCTGGATGTTTTGGGCTGAAACCGTACCCGCAGTTTCCTTCTTTTTGCTTGCGTTTTTTATTCCCGAAAGCCCGCGTTTCCTGGCAAAAAAAGGAAAAACGGAGGCTTCGCTAAAAATCCTGGAAAAAATTGGAGGCGCTGAATATTCACGCATCGAAGAAAAAAACATTGGAGAAACATTAAAAAATGCATCCCAAAAAATCGACTGGAAAGCACTGAAGGCAAAAAGTGTGCGGCCTGTTTTAATATTGGGAGTTGTGCTGGCGGCCTTTCAGCAGTGGTGCGGGATAAACGTTATTTTCAATTACGCCGAAGAGGTGTTTACCTCTGCCGGTTATTCTGTTTCCGACATGCTGCTGAATATTGTCATTACCGGCTCGGTGAATCTGGTGTTTACGCTGGTTGCCATGCGTATGGTCGATAGCTGGGGCCGCCGGAAGCTGATGTTGCTCGGTTCGTTGGGCCTGGCTGTCATTTACGTTGTTCTGGGCGGCAGCTATTATTTCGGAATTCAGGGTTTTGTCATTTTAACGCTGGTTGTTTTGGCCATCGCAACTTATGCGCTCACACTGGCGCCCGTAACCTGGGTGGTACTTTCCGAAATTTTCCCCAACCGGGTTCGCGGGGCTGCCATGGCGCTGGCAACCACTTCGCTGTGGCTGGCCTCTTTCGGGCTCACCTACACATTCCCCATCCTGAATAAAGCGCTGAATGCTTCGGGAACATTTTGGCTGTATGCCGTAATAAGCATCTCCGGTTTTTTGTTTATTCTGAAAAAACTTCCTGAAACCAAGGGAAGAAGCCTGGAAGAAATTGAAAAAAGTATTACCAACTAAAAAATAGAATCATGAAGAATATTTGGATAATCGGATTCCTCTTTTTTATCGCCCTTGCCGGTTGTGATACGGGCACGGACACAAAAATCGACCTCTCCGGTGAGTGGCAGTTTCAAACCGACCCCGAAGACCGGGGAGTAGATGAAAAGTGGTATGAAAACGAATTGCCGGAAACCGTGCAGTTGCCCGGCTCGATGGTGGAAAACGGGAAAGGCGACGACATTACGCTTGAAACACAGTGGACCGGCGGTATAAAAAATCCGGACTGGTACAAAGATCCGAACTATGCACCTTATGTCGATCCCGACAATGTTCGTTTTCCGTTCTGGCTTCAGCCCGAAAAGAAATACACCGGGGCAGCCTGGTACCGGAAAAAATTTACTGTTCCTACCGGCTGGCAGGGAAAAACAGTCCGGCTAACGCTGGAACGCCCACACTGGGAATCTACCGTTTGGGTGAACGGAGAACGGGCGGGTATGCAAAACAGTCTGGCCGTGCCGCACGTTTTCGATGTTTCGCCCTTTTTAAAAGAAGGTGAAAATGTGCTCACCGTGCGTATCGACAACCGGACAAAGGATATCGACGTGGGCGAAAATTCCCACAGTATTTCCGATCACACCCAATCGAACTGGAACGGGATTGTGGGAGATATTTCGCTGAGCGC
>CAZXHP010000228.1:0-5581 GCA_964639655.1 uncultured Mariniphaga sp. | reverse complement strand
GCTTAAATCGCCGTATCCCAAATCGTCGGCCAGAATGTATATGATGTTGGGTTTTGTTTCAACCTGTTTTTTTTCTTTGGGGTTACTGCATGCCCCAATCGCGAAAATGAATACAAACGGAGTACTGATTAATTTTAAATTTTTCATTTATTTCAAATTTTATGTTTTCACGTTTTGCCCGCCTAATTCTTTCCAAACAGAAAATCTTCCGATGGCGTTCTTGCCGTTTCCAAAAGCTGCAGCAATTTCGAAGCGATTTCAGGATTGGCTTCTGCTATGTTATTTTCCTCTCCCGGATCATTTGGCAGATTATACAATTCGGTTGTGGTTTTTTCAGGCGTAAATACATCGTACCTCACTAATTTCCAGTCACCCTGACGGACTGCGAGCCTGCCGTTTTTTTCATGGAACTCCCAGTATAAATAATCATGTTTCTTTTGGTTCGCTTCACCCAGCAAGCTTGGCAGAAACGAAATTCCATCGATATTTTCGGGGGTGGGAGCATCGATTAAACCGGTGATGGTAGGTAAAACATCCCAAAAAGCTGAAATATGATCGGAGGTGCTTCCGGCTTCTATTTTTCCGGGCCAGCGCACCAGCATCGGAACGCGAATTCCGCCTTCGTACAAATCACGCTTGTATCCTCTAAAAATACCATTGCTGTTAAAGTAATCGGGGTCGGCGCCTCCTTCCATGTGCGGACCGTTGTCGGAAGAAAAAATAACAACAGTATTTTCGTCAAGTCCAAGCTCTTTCAGCTTCGCCAGAATTTCTCCCACCTGATCATCCAAAAGATTAATCATGGCTGCAAAGGCCGCGTGCGATTCAGGTTGCGAGCCGTAACCGCCGGTTTTGTATCTCGGTGCTCCTTCATCAGCGCCTTTGTATTCCTTTTCAGGAAGAAATTTCCCACGGTATTTTTCCATGTACTCTTCAGGCGCAAACAATTCGGCATGAGGAATTACCGACGGATAATACATAAAAAACAGTTTGTCTTTATTATCTTCTAAAAATTTCAACGCCTGCCTGTGAATTGGGATGGGGGCATAGGTTCCCTCACCGTTTCCGGCATTGTCATCTAACCAAACCGTATCCTGGTTGTGGTTTAAAAACCGGGGATAATAATTGTGCGCCAGTGTTTGGTCGTTGTAGCCAAAAAATTCATCGAAGCCCTGTTTGTTGGGATCGCCTTCGGAGCCGGGATAACCGAGGCCCCACTTGCCAAAGGCACCGGTAACGTAACCGTTTTC
Source organism: uncultured Mariniphaga sp. (assembly GCA_964639655.1). GTDB lineage: Bacteria > Bacteroidota > Bacteroidia > Bacteroidales > Prolixibacteraceae > Mariniphaga. The sequence goes on along the minus strand of CAZXHP010000228.1, from coordinate 4,331 downwards.
CTGTAAAATTTCGGCCACGGTAAGGGCTTCGGCATCCATTGGCCAGTTTCCTTTGTCGCCATCGCGTTTATTGCCGCGGATGGGCGTGTGTCCGGTGTGCTGTCCGGTAAGCAAAACCGATCGCGATGGTGAGCAAACCGTTGATCCGGCGTAATGTTGCGTAAAAGTTATTCCCTCTTTTGCCAGTTTGTCGATGTTGGGCGTTGAAAAAAGTTCCTGCCCGTAACAGCTTAAATCGCCGTAGCCCAAATCGTCAGCCAGGATGTAAACAATATTGGGTTTTTCCGCTTCTGATTCTTTCTTCTGCCCGTTTTGGCAGGCAGTAAACATTAAAATTGCGGCCGGAAGAAGAATAGAAGTTTTGTTCATAATATCATTATTTAATCGGATTTAAATTTCAGTTTTCATTAAAATGACTGTTGTTGCTGTAAAAATACATATTTTAACCGAAACAGGTAAGTTACTCTTTGGATTAGCGGATGTCAGCAATCAGAACAATGCCTCAGTATTTGAGGCGAAAATATAAGCAATTTGAGCATTTACTTTCAGTTTTTTGCCTGATTATTGTTTAACAAAACTAAATAATTTTGAATTGTAAAAGCCGTTAAATAAAATTGCACAATGGAAGAGAAGACTTTTTTTTATAAACTTTTGCTTGATGGCCGTTTCGATTTTTGCCATGAAGATTGCGAATTTAAGAAGTTCAGTAAAATGTCGCTGACTGAATTGATAGAAAAGTCGCGGGAATTGAGCCCGGTAGAAATTAAAACCATTATATGCAAACACGAAGAATGTTTAAAAAACTATTTACATAAATTTGCAAGTTAACACTGCTTTTTTCGGTCGGTTTTGCCGTTTCTCCTGTCGATTCAATTACCAGTTATCGGTTCTGAACGGCGCCGCCGGTAGCCCTTCCTTATTGTAAAGATTGGCCCCTTTGGGATTATCGGCCCAGGCGTAACGCACAGCTGCCGGTTTTTTTACCTTACGATTCCACACCAAAACTTTATCGCCTCTGATTTTTGCCTTTGCCCACACAAACTTTTTGTTTTTACCGGCTACTGCGAAGTGTTTGGGCTGCTGTGAGCCGTGTGCCACGAGGCCGCTACCCACATTCGAAAAAGTTAGTATTGCTTTTTTCCCTTTCATTTTTACGGAATGAAAAAGAGGCCCTGAAGCCACCACATCGTGTTCGTGGTAAGCTGTTTTGCGCGCTGCCTGTGCCAGTCTTTTAGCCACGTCTTTTTTATTCAAAGGGTGAATGTCGTTCCATTCGCCCAGGTCAATGGCTACGGCCATCGCTGTATTTGGGAGTTTCAGCGCTTCTGTCTGCGCCTCGCGGGTGCAGGCCCAGTTGCTTTCGGTGGGATAATCGTAACTTTCCATGTAGTTGTGCAGTTGTACAAACAGAAACGGAAAATCGCCCCGGTTCCATTTCTTTCGCCAGTTTTGAATCATGGCCGGAAACAGTTCGGCATATTCATTGGGCCGTTCGGCATTCGATTCGCCCTGGTACCAAACCACACCTTTGATGGCATAATTGGTTAGCGGTGCAATCATTCCGTTAAACAGTCCGGTGGGTTTCCATCTTACAAAAGTTTGAGCAGGCGCAGGAGCCATTTCTGCTCCCAACCGGTAATGCCATTTTCCTTTCAAATCGAATTTTTGGTTATTCATCAGTAGTTCGTAGGGTTTATCGGGTACAAAACCACCGCGGCCGCCGTTGCTGACTATGCGTACAACAATGGTATTTTTCCCTTTATTCAACACGCCTTCGGGAATTTCGTATCTTCTTGGTGGATATTGATAACTCACCGAACCCACAAAAGTTCCGTTTACAAAAACCGAATCGGCATCCACAATGCGGCCCATGTTCAGCCGGGCTGGTTTGTTGGCCGGTTCAGCCGGCAATTCAATGGTTTTTCTGAACCAGACGACCCCATTTATTTCTCCCAATTCTTCGTCGGCCCAGTATGCCGGAATTTCCATTTCCGGCCAGTTGGAATCGTCCAGCCGGGGATGGTGCCAGGTCATTTCCGGATTTCTGTAGCCTTCATCTTTTTGATTCAGCTCCGCATACCAATCAGCAGAACGTTTCCGGTCGTTTTCTTCAATTTGCCGGATATATTCCGAATCTTTAAATTGCTGTGCCTCCTCAAAATGTTCCGGAAATTTCCGGATGGCATCTTCGCTCATCCATGCTTCAGCCGGCGAACCACCGAGGCTTGAGCGGATGATACCCACCGGAATTTGATACAGTTTCCACAGCTCATCAGCAAAAAAATGGGCAATTGCCGAAACGTGCAAAATGTTTTTTCGGCTGATGCTTTCCCACTTTCCTGAAATCAGGTCGTTTTGAGGAGTGTTGAAATCGTATGCCGTGGGCACTGCAAAATACCGGATATTTTCGTTGCCGGCATTTCTGATTTCTTCTTCGTAAAGCGGACTCACCCGGTTCATGTCGATATCCATTTGCGACTGCCCCGAGCAAATCCACACATCGCCAATTAAAATGTTGTTCAACGCAACGGTATCTTTCGAAATAATTTGCATCGTATGCGGACCACCGGGTTCCAGTTCCGAAAGATTTACTTCCCATTCGCCTGTTTCATTTGCCGTGACAGAGTAAATTTCATCTAAAAAATGAACCTGCACGTTTTTATTCGGAGCAGCCCATCCCCGGATTTTCACCTCTGTATTCCGTTGCAAAACCATACCGTCGCTGATAAGTTTGGGGAGTTTAACCTGGCCGGCAGATGCAAAGGTGAAAATGAAAAGAATTCCTGTAAAAAGGGATCTGCTTTTTATTTTCTTCCGGATTTTCATTTGGAAAGGGTTATTCAGAATTTATCAAACTGTTCCAGGTTCAGGTTTAAATTGAATTTTTGGTTGGAATAGTACATTTCATCCCATGTAGTTTCTTCTTTGGAAGTGGCACTCATTCTTCCCAAAATAGCTGAAAGGGTAGAGGAGGCGCCGGAACGGGCTTCATTAATCAAGTTCCCGGTTTCGATACTTTGAATAAAAGCTTTCACTTTATTGGGGGTGGAATCGTACAACGCTGAAGTAAAAGTCCCGGCTGCCCGTTGTTGTTCGGTGGGTTCGCCTTTCACCACGCCCGAATCCCACGGATTGTCGCCTTCGATGTAAACGCCCCGGCTGTAATGCGCTTCGGCCACACCTTTGGTGCCGATGAACCGGGCGCATACGTCGTTAAATTTTGGGCCGAATTGTGTGGAGTGTACACTTACGTTCCGTTCATAAGGGTAGCCGTAAATCACCTGGTAATTGGTAAAAGTGTCCCCAAAATCGGGTTCGCCTTTTCGGTTTCCCATGCCCATGGCATTTTGCGGTTGTTCATGCAGCACCCAGTTGCATACGTCAATCATGTGAATACCCTGGTCGAGGAGAATTCCGCCCGAGAGTTCGCGGAAATGAAAATGGTTGCGAATCATAAACTCTTCCGGCGAATTCCCCACCGGTTGATTTTTACCGCTTCCGGAGGAGATGTAATAGAGTTGAATATTAACCACTTCGCCAATGTCGCCGCGACGGATTCGTTCTGCCATTTCCATATAAGGTGTGGCGTGCCGGATTTGAAAACCGATGGCTACGCTCACTTTCCCTTCGGCATGCTGCCCGGCACGGATAACCTGTTTGCAGCCTGCCACATCGGGCGCTACCGGTTTTTCGCAATACACATGTTTACCTGCCTGAACAGCAGCTTCCAGGAAATCGGGGTGGGTGTAAGCCGGCGATGAAACCAGCACTGCATCCACTTCGGGGTCGTTAATCAGTTCCAGGTAAGCTTTCGATCCGCGAAATATTTTTGACGGGTCAATTTTTACGCCGCCGTTTTTTTGATTTAATTCATCGAACCGGGGCCGGGCTTTTTCCAACTGGTAGCCCAGCAAATCGCCCATGGCAAAAATACGGGCGCCGGTGTGGTTTACCATGTCGGAAATGACTGCCGTTCCCCGGTTTCCGCAACCGATAATTCCCAAACGGACGGCAGAATTAGCCGGGGTTCCAAAAACTGTGGATGGTTTTAAAACGGTAAATGCGGAAAGGGCAGCAGTGCCTGCAATAAACTTTCTTCGGTTGATGTTTTTCATGGTAATTGATTTAAGTTTGAAATATACGAACTAATTTTGAAACGGTGCAGGAGCGTAAAAACTTTTAAAACGTAGAAAAAATTCAGTAATTTTTGCACAGATTATCGATAATTTTTCGATTATCTGTGTAAATATCGCTATTCTGTATGCTCCGGTTCATGTAAACAAAAAAGCCGGGCAACAGCCCGGCATCAATGCAAATTAGGGTATATGTTG
>CAZXHP010000227.1:0-5610 GCA_964639655.1 uncultured Mariniphaga sp. | reverse complement strand
ACAGTGAATATAAAAAGGGAGACTGGGCAGCAGCTCAGGAAATCATACCTGCACTGACCTATTCAGAAGAACAATCCAATCTGGAACTTAATGCTTCAATATATACTCCGAAGGATTATATCTTTCAGGTACTAACCGGAAGTGCATTACTGATTCGAAAATTTGATAATAGAAACAACAAGGGATATTTGACTAGCAAGGTACTTATTGATTTCATTCGGGCCCTTCTTGATAATCCTGCAATAAGAATAAGAAGCAGAAACAGAGACAAACTCAGAAATGAGTTGGACCGGCTAAGAAATCAACCTCATACACTGAATTCCGGAACTTCCAAAGAAACATTCCGCCTAAAAAGCATTTATGAAAATGCCGAAATCCTTTCTCAGGATAATCATGCTATTACTGCATACTTTAATGAGAAATTCACCGACTTCAGCAAAATTCGAAGCAAAGATTCTTTTGTCATTAATGGAAAAACCTATTTGAACCGCGGATTAGATCCTTACTTTATACAACCATCTCTGAATTTTTCATTAGACGGAGATGATAAGAAACGAATAGTCTATGAAAATCGACCATTCTTTTATCTGGATTCTCAAAGAGTTTATTTTACAGTTCCTGAGCTTAACTATTTTTTAGCGGATATTGAAATTGACGGGGAAAGCTCTCAAATAGGTTTTATAGATGAGAACCTTCACAGATACAGAGAAGGTAACTATTTTAACAACATAATTATAGACGGAGTGGAAACTATTGAAGATGATACTTCTGAAGATACATCAGATGAACTTACTTTAAATACTGAGCTTTCATTTCCTGCTTCTTTTGGTTTTATAGGTTTTTCAAATAACTTCTTTGTTAAATCACTGAAATTCCACACATTTTATCATCCTTTCATTGATGAATTTATTGAAACCCTGAATATTAAGAACATCTTTGAACTACTTAAATTAGATTTGAAAATACCAGGAGATGAGGGTACTACTTTTAATAATATTTATGGGCCAACCTCAATAGTGCAAACGCCTCTTCCCAATATAGAGATAGAATTTAGCCAGGAAGGTGCTTATTCACTTTATAATTGGGAATTGTTCTTCCACCTCCCGCTGTACATTGGAAGTGAATTAAGCAAGAATAATCGATTTGAAGTTGCTGCTAAATGGTACCAGTCGATTTTCGATCCTACCACAAACGAAAGTCCCACAAATGAAGATTATCCTGAAGAGCGGTACTGGAAGGTTAAGCCCTTTAAACAGAACCTTCAGACGATCCGGGATTACCTGAATAACCTGGGTGAAAATGATCCGCTGATCGATGAATGGCGGGACCATCCATTTCATCCACATATTATAGCCCGCCATCTGCCCAATAAATATAAAAAAGTGGCAGTGATGAAAACCATTGACAACTACCTTGCATGGGGCGACCATCTTTTCCGGCAGGATACCATTGAAAGTATCAATGAAGCCACTCAGCTCTACATATTAGCATCCCACATACTGGGAGCAAGACCAAAAGAAATACCTCCAAGGGGGCTTATTCGTCCGCAAACCTACGACAGCCTGAAGGAAAGCCTGGATGATCTGTCCAATGCCAAAGTGGTTTTGGAAAACCGGTTTCCATATTCCGGGGAAATTTCTGTAACCGATGAAGAGGTTCCTTCCAGTCTTTTAGGAGCAGGATCTGTTTTATATTTCTGTATTCCATCGAACCCAAAATTAATCGAGTACTGGGATATCGTGGAGGACCGGCTGTTCAAGATTCGCCATTGCATGAACATTGAAGGAGTGGAACGCCAGTTGGCCCTTTTCCAGCCACCTATTGATCCGGGTTTGCTGGTACAAGCTACAGCTCGGGGATTGAGCCTTGTAAGCGTTCTGAGCGACCTGAATGCACCTCTCTCCAATTATCGTTTCCAATTCATTTTCAATAAAGCCCTGGAGTTTTGCGGTGAAGTAAAAAGTATTGGGGCAAGTCTTCTTTCTGCACTGGAGAAAAAAGATGCCGAAGAAATCACTCAAATCAGATCTACTCATGAACTGAACATGTTAAATGCCATCCGGCATGTACGAGAGGAACAGAAGAAAGAAGCAGAACAGGCTGAACAGAGTATTCTGAAAAGCAGAAACGTGCTTGTCGCCAACTTAATGCATTACCAGGAATTGTTGGGTATTGAAGAACCGGTAGAGCCTGATATTGGCGAAGAAATAATGGAACTGGAAATTGATGTGGACGTGAGTTTGGTGGATATCGGTGCAACTGGAGTGAAATTGATCCCCAAGGAATTGGAAGAGCTGGATAAAGCAAATCAGGCGAATAATTTTAGATTAACTGCAAGTACTATTGAGTCTGCTGCAAATATTGCAAATTTATTTCCAAATGCACGTGTAGAAGCAAAGCCATTTGGAGTAGGAGCTTCAATAGAATTTGGAGGTCGATATATAGGGACTGCCCTATCTGCTATTGCCAGCCATTTTAACCTAATGGCATCCCACCTGAACTTCGAATCTTCCCAGGCCTCCAGAATGGCTTCTCATATCCGACGGGAACAAGAATGGACCCACCAGGCCAATCAGCTTATAAGAGAGCTCAAACGAATTGACAGTGATCTTTTAAGTGTTCAAATTCGAAAAGATATTGCAGCAAAAGAACTGGAAAATCATGACCAGCAAATAGCCCATGCAGAGGAGGTGGAGCAGTTTATAAGAGATAAATTTACCAATAAGGAGCTTTACTACTGGATGGAGGAGCAACTGGTCCACGTGTACAAACAATTTTACCAGTTGGCATATGAGATGGCCAAAAAAGCGGAAAAACTGTATCGTTTTGACCTGGGAGAAAAGGATACCAATTTTATCCGGTTTGGATATTTTGACAGCAACAAAAAGGGACTGCTTGCCGGAGAACAATTAAATCTTGCCCTACGTCAAATGGAGCGCAGCTACCTGGGAAAAAATAAAAGAGAATTTGAAATTACCAAACACCTGTCTCTGCAACAGTTAAATCCCATAGCTTTACTGGATTTGAAAGCATCCGGTTCCACTAATATTAATATACCAGAGTGGGTTTTCGACCTGGATTGTCCGGGACACTATATGCGTCGCATCAAAACCGTTGCCGTATCCGTTCCCGCCGTGGCAGGTCCCTATACGAGTATTAACTGTATGCTCACTTTACAAAAAAGTACGATTAGAACATCACCATTGGGAGAGGATTATGCCCGTGATTTGGAGAACGACGATCCGCGATTTAGCGACAATTTTGGAACTGTTCAGTCTATTGTCACCAGCAGTGCTCAAAATGATAGCGGATTATTTGACGTTAATTTAAGAGATGAACGTTTTCTTCCATTTGAAGGAGCTGGTGCCATTAGTACCTGGCGTTTAGAATTACCTTCCGATATACGTCAGTTTGATTATAATACCATTACAGATATCATTTTTCATATCCGTTATACTGCCCGTGAGGGTGGTAAAACATTAGGTCAAAAAGCATCTTCGTTCATTAGAGAAAGTATTTTAGCCCCAACCGGTCAAGTGGGATTATCAAGATTATTCAGTCTAAAACACGATTTTCCAGATAGTTGGCGTAGATTCAGTTCCTCTGAAGATGAGAACTTTACTACGAGGATTTCTAGGGATCATTTCCCATATATAGCCCAGGTTGGTAACATCGAATTAAGGGATACCCCTTTTGAATTATGGAAAATAGATAAAGAAAATGACAGCCTTGAACTCCTTGAAAGTACCATTTCTCATAGCCTGGACCAATTAAATTCCGAAGAGCGAGAAGGTGAAATTGAAATTGTGACAGAATTGGACAAAACCAGTGATTTATTTTTAATGGTTAAATACAATATTGACTTTGGATAAGATGTTGCTATACAGACAGATGCGATGATTTTGCAATTGACTAAAAGTAACAATTTATGTCTTTTGGCTATTGATTTATATATCTCTTATGGAGTTGATTCTAAAGAATACATTTTACTTCAGCTAAAATATTAGCCAAATATATAGAAATCCAAGTAAAATAGCTAAAATATTAAACAATGCAGATTTAATGTGATGGGTAAGCCGGTGCTATTATAACGACTTGAATCCAATTTTTTATTGACCAATTGTTCGAACTACCCCAAATGTCTGCAAAGCTAATGTTTATAGGCATTTTGACTATTCTTTAATTCTCTTGGGTTAAAGCAATTAAAAACTCCGCAATCTCATTATTGATGCGGAGTCTATTCTCTTGGTGAACCCAACCGGAAAAATGTCGAACTTTTTGCTTGAAGATTACGAGGCTGTGTTGAAGTTCTTGGAGGGCAAGGCACAGAATAGAAAGAATAAGAAATTACTTTAGTTTGGACTAAATTTCGACCAAAACGGCTGGCATGGGCAGATCGAAATCGCCAACATGGTGATGTATATACCATTATTCAAATGGTTGAGACTAATATTTTGCTTGTGTTCCTGCTGCTGGTTGAAACGGAAACTGATGCCCCGTTTGTCGGCGTCAACCTGTAACCACGCACTGAATTCATTTCCACTACGGGCTGTCATGCCTTCCACAAAAACGGCCCGGCCTTCCGCCAGCTCTTTTTGCTGGTTCGCACTCAGCTTTACCCCTTTTATCTCGTCCGGGATATTTATTTTATCAGCTCGGGCAGCGACAAGCTCATTGGTCAGTTTGTCGATGGAAAGAAAAACCGGAGTTGTTTCCCCTTCTTTGTACTGCGGATGAAGGATGCGCCCGGCATTACCGGTTTGTAAAAGGTTGTCCTTGACTTCATCCGTTAGTGTGACACCGAAATACGGACGGTCGAGTTCGGGTTTGTTGCGAACCGCATGAACAGCAACTTTAAAGTTTCCGTTTTCATCCTGCCGGAATGCCAACCGTGCATCGGTGCGAATGGTCATATTATCGGTTTTGATGGTGATGGGGATTAAGTCCGGTGATTTCCGGAAGTTCAACATGGCCTCCAGGTTTTTGGTGTTTTTCAGGAAATCTTTCGAAACACCCAGCTTTTCCAGTTGTTCCCAGTCCACCTTGTTTTCATCAATCAGATTCGCTGGTTTTTCTAGTTTTTCATTCTTCCTGATGTAATCGTCCGGCTTGTTTTCGTGATTTTTCAGCATCTCTTTTTTCGACTTGTTTTCCGGTCCCTTTAACATTTTCTCCAAGTCTAATGCTGTCTTCTCCACTAGATATGCAGGTGCTTTGAAAAAATGAAAATCAGTTGGGTTTTTGTATTGGCGATGGAAATTGGTAAAGAAATTTTCCAACACATACCCATTTTTGTCAATTTTTAAAAAACTGTCTGAGTTGGCTTGTTTGGGTGGTTCTGTTTTTAACTTACCATCATCATCAAAACCAACTACAGCTTTTAATTTACTCTCGTTTTTTTCTTTTACCAGTAATACATCCTGGTCATTCATTTTTTGTTCCATAATACATTTCTTTTAATGATTGATAAGCTAATGTATCGGAGTTTTTACTGAATTAAGGGCAGGCGGCACTGTTTGGCGTTGATGGGGATGGGTGTGGCGTTTGAGCATCAATTTTAATAAAATTTCTCCTTTTAAAAGACAAATATTCACACTATAATATGATTTT
>CAZXHP010000226.1:0-5636 GCA_964639655.1 uncultured Mariniphaga sp. | reverse complement strand
AATTGAATATTTTCAGTAGGTATAACCCTTTCCATGACATCCGCATCATGAATATCTGATTCCATAAAGCAGTAATGCTTAATGTAGTTTTTCAGGATTCCGGAAGGTTGTACTATCTGAAATTTCATCTTTTTATAATTGGTGTAAAAATAACTACTTGTATCAATTAGCCAATAAGGGTTTCAGTGGTTTCTGCGCCTCCTCAGTTTTTTTTAACCTGGATACGACCATACTCCGCAATCCCTTACTATCCATACCGCCAGCCATTGTGCTGTCTTTTAAAAATATTCGGTACAGCAAATTTACCCTTTCATGATTAAAAAAATCCATAGATATGTATCCGAATGACTACAAAGAAGTAAATGTACATTATTAAGAAACTGCAGAATTTGACAAATGGCTAAGAAAGCTGAATGATTTAAGAGCCAAAGCCAAAAATATTATTTCGCATTCAAAAGATTGAAAATGATGAACACTTTGGAGACAATATTTATTGAGGATTTACTTGAAGGATAAAATCATAGAAATCTTATCATGAGTAATTTGCAAAAAAATAACAACCTATTTTCGGAAATCAAACAATTGATTGAAGAAGCAAGGCAAACGGTTGCAGTTGCTGTTAATGCTGCGACAACAATTTTATATTGGAATATTGGGCAACGAGTAAATAATGAAATACTTGAGAATAAACGTGCCGAATACGGAAAGGAAGTTGTAAAAACGCTTTCTCAGGAATTGACACATGAATTTGGGAAAGGTTGGAGCGAACAACATCTTCGGCATTGTCTACGCTTTGCGGAGACTTTTACTGATAAAGAAATTCTCTACGCATTGAGTAGACAATTAAGCTGGACTCATTTTCGGACAATAATTTACCTGGACGACGAACTTAAACGCGAGTTCTATATCCAAATGGCCAGAATTGAAAATTGGAACACCCGCACGTTAAACGAAAAAATCGATTCGATGCTATTTGAAAGAACTGCAATTTCAAAGAAACCAGAAGAATTAATAAAAAAAGAACTTAAAGAGTTAAGCGAAGAAAACAAACTAAGTCCGGACCTCGTTTTTCGTGACCCCTATTTTCTCAATTTTCTTGGGTTAGAAGACAATTACAGCGAAAAATCATTGGAAGAGGCAATATTAAGAGAGCTTGAAAAATTCATCCTTGAGTTGGGACAAGGTTTTACATTTGTTGAACGTCAGAAAAGAATGTTAATCGACGGCGACAGTTTTAAACTCGATTTATTGTTTTATCATCGAAAATTGAAGCGACTTGTTGCAATTGACTTGAAACTTGACAGGTTTAAAGCACAATACAAAGGTCAAATGGAATTATACCTTCGCTACCTTGAAAAATTTGAGACTGAAAAAGGAGAAGATTCACCAATTGGGTTAATACTTTGTGCTGAAGGTTCGAAAGAACAAATTGAATTATTACAACTTGAAGAATCTGGAATAAGAGTAGCAGAATATTTGGTTGGGTTACCTCCAAAAGAATTGTTGCAAAAGAAATTACACAAAGTGATAGAATTAGAAAGAAAAAGATTACAAATGAAAAAGTTGAAATAGCCAGCACATACTTCCGATGTGATCGCAGCAATCGGACATATTGCAAAATCAATTGGAATGACAAAAAATCACCTCTCAATCCGCAACTAATTCTATTTGCGGAACGTTTGCGGCAAATATACCTCTCGCATTTTCAACAAGAAACGACCTTTTAAACAAAGTAAATCAGGACGTTTAAACAAAGTTGCCCGGCAAAATGTTATCTATTTTCGTCCCAACAAAATAATTTAAAAAAATAGTTTAAAATGGGACAAACGAATTACAACGGAGCATTACAGAAACCAATAGGTTCGGGCTTCAACGCAAAATCAACTTCAACGGAAGTAATTAAAGGCATTGACCTTACAGGAAAAATCGCAATTGTAACAGGTGGTAATACAGGTATTGGATTGGAAACAGTGAAAACATTTGCAAAGGCAGGTGCAACCGTAATTGTACCTGCAAGGGACATAATAAAAGCAAAAAAAAATTTGCAAGGAATTGACAATGTAGAAATAGAAGAAATGGATTTAATGACCCCTGCTTCTATCGACACATTTGCGGAAAAATTTTTGGCTTCAGGCAGACCGTTGCATTTGCTCATCAACAACGCAGGAATTATGTGGGTTCCATTACGCAGGGACAATCGTGGAATTGAATCGCAATTAGCGACCAATTATTTGGCATTGTTTCAACTCACATCGAGGTTGTGGACGGCGCTTAAAAATGCCAACGGAGCACGGGTGATAAACGTTTCATCGCAAGGACATCAATTTGCACCTTTCAATTTTGACGACCCGAATTTTGAACATCGGGAGTATGAAACCTTGCAGGGTTACGGACAATCAAAAACCGCTGTGAATTTGTTTTCGCTTGAATTGGATAATCGCGCAAAAGCCTTTGGAGTAAGAGCGTACTCATTACACCCGGGTTCAATTGCAGGAACAGAATTGGCAAGAGAAGCACCTTTGGAATTGTTTATTCAAATGGGCTTTTGCGATGAAAAAGGAAATATATTGCCCGAAGTTGCCACTTCGCTCAAAACAATTCCGCAAGGCGCTTCTACAACAATTTGGTGTGCAACAAGTCCATTGCTAAACAACATTGGCGGTGTATATTGTGAAGATGCCGACATAGCCGAATTAGCTTTGGAACAAGGAACTTACGCAGGTGTAAAACCTTATTCAGTGGACAAAAAAAATGCAAAACGTCTGTGGGAATTAAGCGAAAAATTGACAGGCGTATCCTTTCAACTTAATTGATATTTGTAATTTTGTAACGACACAAGCCATATGGAATTTCAACTAAAATACATAACGAATGACATTAAACTTTCTTGCTACGAAGACAAGTTGTTTAAGACAGAAGTTGTATTTGATCACCATATGCTTGTGTGGTTCATTTCGGGCGAAACAAAAATCATTCAAGCCAACCAAAACTATTTGTTTAAGGCAGGCGACATTTTTCTTATTCCAAGAAATCAGTTAGCAACAATCATTAATTATCCAAAAGACGGATTACCACATAAGTCGGTGGTAATGCACCTTTCCATTGACAGACTACGGGAATTTTACGCCAATTTGAACGTAAAAACAAAAATTTCATCAACACAAAGAATCCGAAGTTTTGATAAGCATCCATTATTGGAAAGTTGCCTTGCCTCGCTGATACCATATTTTGATGTGCAGGAAAAATTTCCCGAAAATATTGCTTCACTAAAAATTACCGAAGCAATTAGTCTTTTACGAACGATTGACAAAGGTATCGACAACATTTTGGCCAACTTCGAAGAACCGCATAAAATTGAATTGTCAGGTTTTATGGAAAAGAACTTTATGTTTAATATGCCGCTGGAGAAATTCGGTTACCTGACAGGAAGGAGTTTGACAACGTTCAAAAGGGATTTTCATAAGATTTACAACACAACGCCACAACGTTGGCTGACACAAAAACGTTTAAAGTTGGCACATTACCAGCTTACCGAAAAAAAACGAAGACCTGTTGAAGTGTATTTGGAAACGGGTTTTGAAAACTTATCACACTTCTCATACGCTTTCAAAAAACAATTCGGACTGACTCCGACCGAACTTGCCGGCCGAAAGGCGAATACCAGCCGCTAACTTTTCATGAATTAACCCACAGTTGAATCCAGGAATAGCCAGTAGTTATATACCCTTACTTTTTGCAGGAATTTTCATTCCCAAAATTTACAGAAGCCGCATTCCCCGCCAGCCAGCCGGCTGACCAGCAAATTTGTAAATTTTAACCAAAGTTTTCTGTTCCAAAAGGTCAACGTTCCGAAACAATTATTTTTTCCTGGAACAATTCATCTTCATTTAATATTTTCAGGAAATAAATTCCTGCAGTGAGTTCGCGGGTCGAAATCCGGATTGTGTTTTGTTTAGATATATCCAACGTTTTTACGACACTTCCTTTTGCATCGACCATACGGATTGAAGTTTTACCCGTCGCCGGCAAACCCTCTATAAACAGCATGTTTTTTACCGGATTGGGAAAAACTTTTACATGTTCCAGTGTTTTACCAGCAACTGAAGTCGGAGCGGCTGTCACTTCAACGGGCGCTGAAATATTCGTACACCCGTTTTCGGGATGGGTAACCTGAACCGTATAAATTCCTTCTTCCGTAATTTCCAGTTCAAACTGGTTCCCTTCGGCAACGGGTTCATCGTTTTTTCTCCACTCATACTGAAGGGCCGGGTTATATAAAGCTTCAACCCTGATGCTGCTATCGGGTTCCAACACAAAAGTGGTATCATCTGCCAAAATTTTTGCCACCGGTTTGCAGTCGCCTGTTGCAGTCACTTTGTAAATCTCACCGGCGGTTTTTTTGGCAAGATAGAGTTCTCCGTACCGGTCTTCACCAAAGGTGGAAATTCCCCTTTCATTAAAATCTGAAAGTTGTTCACCTTCAAATCCTTCCGAGGTTTGGGTAATGGTATAAACATTTCCGGTACAGTAATCGGTGAAAATGTAAACGCCAAACATTTCATTGTGGAGCGCTCCCCGGTAAACATAACCACCGGTAACGGAGCCGGTGCAGCCCGAGCCTTCATGATTGTAATCAAAAACCGGGAATACGTAATTTTCCGCTTCCTGACAGTCTGACTGATTATAAGCCTGGTTCCCTTCATAACACCGCCATCCGTAGTTTTCACCACCGGTGCTGCCAACCGGTTGGAAGTTGATTTCTTCCCGGCTGTTTTGCCCTACGTCTGCAATCCAGAAATCGCCGGTCAGCCTGTCGAAACTGTTGCGCCAGGGATTTCTTACTCCCCAGGCCCAGATTTCATCGCGGGCAGATTCGTCATTTACAAAAGGGTTGTCGGGTGGAATTCCGTAACCTGCTTCATTCACAGCATCCACATCGATGCGCAATATTTTTCCCAGCAGTATGTTTTGGTTTTGGGCGTAGTTATTCGGGTCACCGCCACTTCCGCCATCTCCGAGCGCAATATACAGATAACCGTCGGGCCCGAAAAGCAGTTGTCCGCCATTGTGGTTGGAGTAGGGCTGGTTCACCGTCAACAACTGGATTTCACTTTCCCGGTCGGCCAGGTCCGGATTGTTTTCATCGGCTGAAAAACGCGATACTACCGTACTTCCGTCCGATGCACGAGTGTAATTCACAAAAAAATAGCCGTTTTCATGGTAGTCAGAATGAAAGGCCAGGCCCAGCAATCCGGTTTCGGAACCCGACTGGCTAACAATTCCCGAAAGGTCGAGAAAGGGAGTGCCGGAAACAGTTCCTTCCAAATCGAGAATCCGGATTAATCCACGTTGCTGCACTACAAAAAGCCGGTCGTCGCCGGCGTTTACAATGGCTACAGGATCAGCAAATCCTGTGGCAAATGACTGGGTTTCCAACTGCACCTGGGCGCTGAGCGGAACATAGAAAAGGAAAAAAATGAAACTTTGTAAAATTTTTGCTTTCATTGGTGCCGGATTTAAATTTAACGTACCCAACCAATTTAAATACAAACGAAAGGGGCAATTGTTTAACCCGGAAGGTTCCAAAAGTGTTGTGCACTAATTATTTAAATTTCCGTAAAGATATTTGGAAACAG
>CAZXHP010000225.1:0-5669 GCA_964639655.1 uncultured Mariniphaga sp. | reverse complement strand
TGTTACCTGGCAACCGGTTCAGCCGATGCATTTATCTGTTCGGGCGATGCGCTGTGGGATTTTGCTGCCGGAGTGGTAATTGCCACCGAAGCTGGTGCTGTTTTCACCGACTGGCAGGGGGAAAAATGGAATGGAGAAAATGACAAGCTCCTGATTGCCCGACCGGAAATTCATGATTCCCTCGTAAAACAACTGGTAAAAATCAGTTAAAAATTAAAAAATACTATAATTTTGGGCAACAAAATCAAGGTCCAAAATGAAAACCTTTCATCTGCTCCTGTGGCTCGCTGCTCTCATTTTAATCGCCTCTTCGTGCGAATACCAGCTGAACAGCGAAAACTTTCGCGACATTGCCCCGCCCGACACCACCAAAACCATCAACGTCAGGCTATCACCGTTCGAATCGCAGTATATGTTTACTGTTCCCACTTACGTTACTTACGACTTAAACACTTTTGGATTAAATGTGTACAACGTGGAGTTTTTTGTGGGCGAACAATCGATTCATCAGGGAAATACGCAAACAGGTAATTTTATGTTCGAACCCTCGCCCTGGGGAATTGGAGTTGAAACCATGACCATGGTGGTTACAACCAACTCGAACACCGGAAGCCTGGCCGACCTGCTGGAGGTGGAAGGGCTGGTGTTTCAACACAGTTGGGAGGTGCTGCTCGATGGCGGAAATCCAATTCCGGTGGAAATTACCAACATTGAAAACAAAAACGGGGTGCTCCAAATTGAATGGGAGAAATATGAACGGTTCAATTTTCAAAAATACATTTTGTACAAAAATTTTGGCGATGTGGAATGGGAAGGCGAAAAACATAAAATTGCCGAAATTAACAACCAGAATATTCACCGGTTTGCCGATTCCTCGTTTGTGGGCGGAACCGGTATTTACTGGGTTGAAATTTATGCCAGTAACCAAAAGGCGGTTAGTCAGAAGCAGCGGTTCGACCATCCTTTTCCGCAGCTCGACACTGTCTCTGTTTCAGGAGGAAGCGCTCAGTTTTTATGGCACAAAAACGACTTTTACAACGCCGTAAAAAAAGTGACCCTCACGATGCCCGATTACTACCCCAATCCCGATATCGTCCTCTTTTCATCAGAAAATTTAAACGATACGGCCATTACGGTTGACAATCTCCGGTTTGGCAGTGCAACAGATTACACCCTTTCGTTTTACCCCAAATCAGACATCGGCATTTACCAGAACAACCAGATAGCCCGCTCCGTTTTAAACTTCGGTACGGGAAAAACCATTCCTGAATTCAGCAAAATTTTGGGTTCGCCGAAACACGATAACGTTTATTTGTATTGGGACGGAACCGTTTCCCAACATAAATTTCCGGGAATGCAACTGAACTCAGCGGGTGAATCCGGATTTTTTTCATCGTGGTTTGTTTCAAATTACGATTTCAGTCTGGTTACTATTGTGAACAGTTTTATGAAGAAATATTCCCCCGGCGACCTCAGTCGTTCAACTTCTTCAGAATGCCGGGATTACGGGTTTCACTGGTTTTCAAGCAACTCTTCCATTTCGGAAAACAACAGAATGATTGGTCCCGCCGGTTTCGGTGCAGGACTTTACGACGGACAGGCCGGCAAACTGCTTTTTTCGCAGGAAGATGATAACCTTTCACAACTTATTTTGTCGCCCGACGGAAATTACGCTTTTAGCCGAAAAAGTAACGGAAACGCAGGAATGGATGAAATTTTTGTTTTTAATGTCACGGAAACAGGTTTTGATCTGGCAGACCAATTTTCAGCATCGATTTTTTCACGCGCCGGGTGGGTCGCAGAAGAAAACCATTTGTTGTGGTTTCTCGAAGGAAATGAACGGCAATATCCCGGTGAAACCGGAAACGTTTTCGGAATTTACAATGCCGCAACACTTGAAAAAGTTGCTGAAATTCCCGTTAAAAAAGGTCATTTTTGCGGAATAGATCCCGAATTGAAAAAAGTTGCTTTTTGGGATGAAGTGAAAGGCAGCGACACTAAACAAAACCTTTACATTTACGATTACACAACGGGAGAAATCGTAAAAACAATCGGGCTAAAGCACAACTTCGACGTGGTTTATTTCTGGAACAACCACCTGTTCAGCGACAAAGGTTTTTACATCAACTACTCAGAATATTAACCCATGAAGAAACAATTGATTACCATAGTGCTGATTGTGTTTTCCATTTCCGTTTTTGCACAGGAATGGTCGTTTGGAGCGAAACTGGGAATGGGAAGTTACAATATGCTTGAGCTGAAAAACTTTCAGCGCTACCGGGTCAGGCAAAACGACATACCGCTTAAAACCACCGAAAGTTACCCGGTTTCGCCGGTTTACAGTGCTGAAATTGCATTGGGAAACGTTTTATACCTCGATAAAATCGGCATCTTTTACACCTTCAATTCCACCGGTTCAAGGTCAACAATTTCCGATTATTCCGGGCGAATTGATTTGGATGCCATTGTGAACGGCAACCAGCTCGGGCTTTCGTTTTTAAAGAACTTTTATCAGCAGCATAGTTTTTCAGCCGGAGCTTACATCGAGGCTTCCTACCTTTTTTCCTCCCTGAAAGGAAAAGATTACTTTGAAATTAAGTCACCAGCGGAGGTTACAGTAAAGGAAAATTACCTGTTCCATTCGAAGGGCGCCGGCGCTGAGCTTGGGATAGCTGCCACTTACCGATTTTCTCCTGTAAATTTTCAGCTTAACCTGGGCTACCTGCATGATTTTCCCGGTAAACTGTACCCCGAAGAGACCAAAGACTGGTGGCTGGCCGTGGAAAATTCTGAAATTAAAACCGCCTGGAGTGGATTCCGGTTAGGATTGCAGGTGGCATACATCATCGAACCGAAAAACAAAAAGCTATACGAAGACCAATATGCCGGGCACTGAGTAGTTTCAGTCCATTAAAAAGCAGGGCATATCTCACAAAATCATTAACTTTTACATTCTTAACAAACTAAAAATCAATATTATGAAAACACCTTTTACTACCGAACAGTTCTTTTCGGTTTTCGAAAACTACAATTCAGCTGTTTTCCCCGCTCAACTTATTCTGCTGCTTTTGGGAATTTTTGCTCTGTACATGGTTATTACCCAAAAAGCGAAGAAGGACCGCACTGTTGGAAGTCTTTTAGGCCTGTTCTGGGTTTGGATGGGAGTCGTTTACCATATTGTTTTCTTTTCACCCATCAATCCGGCTGCCCAGGTGTTTGGTGCCCTGTTTATTTTACAGGGAATTTTCCTTTTAATTGAAACGTTCAAACGTAGAAAGCTGGAATTCTCCTACACCGGAAATTTAAAAGGGAATCTGGGCTTGATCTTTATTCTTTTCGGTCTGGTAATTTACCCTGTTATAAGTTATTTCTTAGCTGGTACGGTTGAAAAAACCATCTCATTCGGACTGCCCTGCCCCACAACCATTGCCACCTTCGGTTTTTTTCTGCTGACCGGTAACAAGTTTTCAAAATACCTGGTAATTATCCCTTCGCTTTGGGCGTTGATTGGCACTACCGCTGCGCTGAAGTTTGGCGTTTATCAGGATTTCCTACTGATTGTAACGGCCATTATTACAAACATTTATGTGTTTAAAAACAAAAAAACGAACACATAAAAATTAATTAATATTTAAAAAGAACCTGAAGTATAAGGCTGGTTAACATTACTTGTACAAATACTTTAGTGAATCCATCAGGTTGCAGAGTTCGGCAAACGGTTTGTCGCTGTGATTTTGGTAAACGTTGCTGTGAAACTCATCGATTTCTTCCAGAATCTGCATGGCTTTTTTCCACTTGTTGTCGTTAATGGCGGTTAAAAACATTTTGTTCTCGTCGCTCATCCTTTTGTTGGCCAGCGCCAGAATTTCACGACCTTTTTTTGTGAGTACCAGCAACTTTGCCCGTTTGTCCGACTCATCGGGAATTTCATCAAGTAAACCATTGTTTGTCAGCCTTCTTATGGTATCCATGCCGGTTGTATATTCCAAATGAAACGTATTTATCAGGTCGGTTTTTTTGGCTTTTTCCATCAAATCAACAGTTTGAAGGAACAAAAACTCGAGGCGGGTGTTAATCACCAAATCTTTTAACGCTTTTCGGGAATAAAACTCGTGGTAACGTGCAATTCGTGAAACTGATTCCAGAAACCGGGTTTTTTCATCAAACTTTTTCGTAACCGGGACTTCATCGGGAAAGGCAACAGCATTTTTCTCGGAAACCACTTTGCGGTTTAAATCAGGTTCTTCATCCAGTTTATTGGTAATCCACCGGGTAAACGACAACAGGTCAAGCTGTTTTTCATTCTGCTCGTATTCTTCGTAGAAATCAATCACTTGCTTCAAAATAGCATATTTATTCTTTCCCATTCAGGTAAAATTTTTGTAAAAATATAAAAGTTTCATTATAATTGCATCGGATACGATATATTTAAATCGGATGCGATAAAAAATACAATTATCATGGAACAAAACATCAATATTACAGAGCAGGATTACATTAAGTTATGTGAACTGCTAAAAACAGAGAAGTTTTTGCATACCACGGAAAAAAGGAACATTGATTTTCTGGGTGCAGAAATTAAACGGGCCAAAAAGGTAAAAGGCAAACGAATTAAACCCGATTTTGTGCGTATGAACTCGCTGGCCGAAGTCGTCGATCTGGACACCAACCGTGAGATGAAAGTCCGCCTGGTTTATCCGAAGGATGCCGATTTTAAAAAGGGAAACATTTCGGTTTTATCCATGTTTGGCAGTGCGCTGCTGGGCTACAAAGCCGGCAGTACCATTTCTTTTAATGCCCCGAGAGGAGTGAAAAAGGTGCAAATAAAAAACGTGATTTATCCGGAAGAAACACACTAATTATTGTTAATCTTAAAAAATAAAGTCATGGCAAAAAAAAGCACAGGGCCTAAAGCGGCCCAAAAAAGCATGAAGGAAAAGCGACACGAAAAAAAGCTAAAAAAACAACAGGAGAAGATTAAAAAACGGAAATCAAGAATTTAATAAATGAAATTGCTTAACAGTTGATCATTGATATTGGATTATCATACTAAAAATTAAAAGATAAGCGGCAGAAAAACCGATCATCTGCAGAACTGAAAAACCGGTCTCCAACAGGGCCGGTTTCTTTCTTTTAAACCGAAGAACACATTCCCTGAAAAACATCCATGGCATTTTTCGTACTTTTGCAACAACACAATTTAGAACCAATTTATTCGAAAAAATGGATTACAGCGAAAGAAGAAAACGGGTGGAAGACCTTCCCATTTATAAAAAGGGAGAAGAGATTTATCAGGTGACCCGGAAAATCTGCGATTTAATTCCCGAAGACAACGAACACCTTCAGCATATTAAAGGGCACATGCTCGCCGATGCAGGTATGCTTACCGTGAAAGTAGCCGGCGCCGAGGGTGGCGATTTGTACGACCTACGCATGGAAGCGGCTGCCATTATCCGCAAAGCCGCACGCGACCTGATGGTTTCCAACCATTCGCTGAAAATGTTTGGGTTTGAAGAGGTGGAGTATTTCGATATCGTTCGGGATTTGATTGAAGAGTACCGCCTTTTGTTTATCGAGTGGGTGGCCGGGTTCGACCAGTGGAACTACATTATCGACCGCTGGGGGCTGTTTAACCCGCCCGGTGTGGGTCCGTTCGACAAAGACCCCGA
>CAZXHP010000224.1:0-5694 GCA_964639655.1 uncultured Mariniphaga sp. | reverse complement strand
ACAAATACATTGTTTTCAATGGCGGCAATGGCTGTTATCAGGGAATTTTCAACTAAAGGCTGCCATTCATTTAAAATATTCCCTTCTTCGTCGTAAACCAAAACACGGTTTTTTACAGCAACAAAAATCTTTTCACCAAAAACTTCCACTGTTTGAGGGTTACCGGAAAGCGGGAATTCTGCCAGCAAATTACCTGACAATCCAATAATTTTTAAACGATTATCGCCCGCAACATAAATTTTTTCATTTTGGATGGTAATAGCGGCAGGTTCTTCAAAACCAATTCTGAAATTTTTCGACTCTTTGTAATGAATCAGCTCCGGATCAACGGTTTTAAATTCATTTACATCGTAGGCGAATGGATTGGCCTTGCTGCGGTTAGGCCGGTCGGAAACATAGTCGCCTGCAATAACCGCAATAATTACTGCGGCCAATACGAGTAAGAAAATTATGATTCCTTTGTTCTTCATTTCTTTTGAATTAAACGTTCAAATCAATACAAACTACTGTTGTTGCATCGCGCATAATTAAATATCCATTGGCAATGGCAAACGGTGCCCAGGCGTCGTGCCCGTCTTCAATCACTTTCACTTTATCCAGTTCAATGTACCGTTCGGTACTCGGTCTGGCAATGAACAGTGTGCCGTCGTCATTCAGAATAAACAATTTCCCGTCGGCAATAAAATAGGGTCCCAAGCCAAAACGGTTTTCAGAGCCGCTTGTCCAGACCGTTTCCTGAGGATTATCCGGGTGAACGCAAACCATTTGATTCCGGTTGGGGCCGCCATCTTTGGGAACAATTCCAAACAAATGGCCGTTCCAGTAAAGTGGTGTTTGCTGTTCACATGCCAAACCGTCGCGAGGCGCGTATTTCGTTAAAATTTCAATGGAAAATTCTCCATTGTTCTCCGAAAGTTGCGCCATCATACTACCAGCTCCATATCCGGCAGTCATAAATATTTTTCCGTCGGGCATACAAACCGGCGAAGGGGCCACAACTGAGTGATTCCAAACTGTGGTCTGCCAAAGAATTTCGCCTGCATCGTCGCCATCGGCAGCCACGCCAACCAGGGCGCCAATGGCACTGTACACATACATTTTCCGGCCGCCAAATATGTATGGCATTACTGAAGAGTGCGACATTTTCCAGCCCTCGGGATTTGGTGTTTCCCAGAGTTTTTCCCCGGTTTCCATGTCAACAGCCACCATAAGGGCATTTCCGCCGGTGGCAATGATGGCTTTTCCGTCGTCGATTAACGGGCACTGCCCCGTGTACCAAAGCGGTACTTCCGATTCGTATTCCTGCGCCACATCGAGTCCCCACAGAAAATCGCCGGTTTCGCGGTCGAGGCACATCACGTGGCACATCGGCCCCATGGTCAGAATATAATCTTCAGTAATTGCCGGAATGGTGCGCGACATGCCGTGGTTGCGTTTGATGTTGAGGTTGTATCCGCGCACCCACATTTCTTTGCCATCGGGCAATGACCAGCAGCGCAAAATATCGGCGCGCTCCTCCTCGTCATAATCCAAAATATAAACCAGCCCCTCGTAAATGGCAGCTCCGGAATGACCTTCTCCCAGCTCTTTCGACCATAAAATTTTTGGGCCGTCATTGCCGAAATTGTCAATGAGTTTTACCGGTGATTTGGAGATGTTATCGAAATCTTCTCCTCTGAAACGGGGCCAGGTTTCCGACAATTCGGTGTAATCTTCAGCAAACTGTTCGAAATATTCACCAATCTCCACTATCTGAGCATCTGCGCCTGCACCACGATTATCGGCTCCTTCAATAAGAATTTCAAAATCTTGGGTCGGATTATAGTTCAGCCACCAAAAAAGAAAACCTACGGAGATGATTCCCAGGGAATAAGAAACAATTTTTATGATTTGTTTGCTGTCCATTTAAGCTTTTATGTCATAAACAAAAAGCACCTCGCCATGCCGCAGCAGCAGTTTTCCATCGGCAATAAACGGATGCGCCCAATGCGGCCCGGCTCCTTTTGTAATTCGGAACTGGCTTACTACCTCAAATCCATCGGGCGAGGGTTTTACCAGACCCACGTTTCCGCGTTCGTTGTAGGCATACAACATGCCGTCAGCAATTATCAGTGCGCCTTTGGTATCCCAGTCGTCCACGTATTTGATTTCGCCGGTATCCCAAACCATGCATACCCAGCGGCCCTGCTTGTTGTTGTACCAGTTGGACCCGTAAAGATGTCCGTCGTGCAGAATAACACCATGATGGTGATTGTCCAAGGTTCTGTCGATAAACTTTTCGGAAACCGAAGTTCCGGTGGAATCCATTTTCAACATAACCGCATGATAATCATAGCCCATGCTTAAAAAAATTTCATCTTCCTTAAAAATCGGCGTATTGGCCCAGATTAGTCCTTCGCGATCCCATTTTTCCGGATCCAGGTATTTGTAATACCATGCCAGTTCCCCGGTTTCAGGATGAATGGCCATTAAATGGGTGCCAATCATGGCCAAAATGTACCGGAAATCCTTGTATTCATATATGGTTGCCGAGGCGTAGGCCCGCGGACCACCCAGCGATTCGGTTTGCCAGACAGGTTCGCCGGTCATTTTATTCAAAGCCACTACACTTGTTTTGGAACCTGCCGGAGTGCTGATAATTTTATCATCGACAATGAGCGGAGTTTCAGAGTTTCCCCAGGTTCCATATTCCGTTTCAAACTCTTTATCTACATCAAATGCCCAGAATTCCTCGCCGGTTTCACGATTTATGCAAACCACACGTCCGGTGCCGCTTTGCACATAAATCCGGTTGTCTTCTACCACCGGGGTACTGCGTGTATCGGGGAACGACTGGTTCCAGGCTCTTCCGTAAGAGACCTGCCATTTCACATTACCCTGCAAATCCATAGCAGTCAGGTAATCCAGCGTGTCAATCATTCCTGTGGTGTATATCATATCACCAACCAAAACAGGTGATGACCAGCCTTTGCCAATGCCTTCTTTTTCGAGAATAATTTCCGGACCGTTTTCCGGCCATTCCCTTAACAACCCGGTTTCAGGAAAATGGCCGTCCCGATTGGGTCCGCGCCACTGCACGAGTTGTGCGTTAGCGGTAAAAACAAAGGCGGTAAAAGCAATACTCCACAAAAAAATCTTCATGGTTTTCTTTTTAGTTGATTTTTTGTATTGAAATGATTTCGTTGCTATTTTATTTTGTAGGCAATCAATGTATTTCCATGCCTCAGATAAAGCCTGCCGTTTTGAATTACCGGATGCGCCCAATGCTGACCCGACCCCAGTTCCACCCGGGTTTTACTCACCAGTTTAAACCCTGCCGGTGTAGCCCCGGCCAGTCCCAGTTCTCCTCTGTCGCTGTAACAAAACAACATTCCGTCGGCAGCAACAACAACGCCTTTTCCAATATCAGTCGAGGCATATTTTTCCTCACCGGTTTCCCAGTCAACACAGCGCCACTGCCGGTTGTTATCCCCCGAGCCGTAAAGATATCCGTCAACCAGCACCATTCCACCCATGCGGCTGTCGAGTTTATCATTAAACCACGCCTTTTTTACGCTCCTCCCATCGGCACTTAATTCGAGCTTAACCCCGCCCTGACCGTATCCACTGAAGCAGAATAATCCACCGTCATTATAAATGGGCGTATTGGCATGAACCTGGTAACGGTTGGTTTGCGGATGTGACCACAACATTTTACCGTCTTTGGCATCGAGCCCAATAATATGGTCAGCGGTCATGGTAACCAATAATTTTCGTAAGGGTAATTCCACTAAAAGTGGTGTGCAATATGCTGAAAGTTCGCCTTTACCGGGAGATGACCATACCAGATTTCCGTTGAACCGGTTTAGTGCAACCACATTATTTTTCCTTCCACCGGGTGTTACAAAAACCAAATCTTCATCCACAACAACGGTTTCAGTAACTCCCCACCTGATATTTTTTCCGTCGAAATCTTTAAATACATCCTTGCGCCACTTCACCTCGCCATTATTGGCATCCATACAGGTTAAAACGCCATGTCCGGAATAAATGTATAGCAAATCTCCGGCAATAACGGGAGTTGAACGTGAGCCGGGATAACTTTCGTGAAATTCCTCACTGTACGGAACTTTCCATTTTAGGCCTCCAAATGTTGAAAGTGCATAAATGTAACCGGTGGTTCCTTCCATTCCTGAAAGGTAAATCATATCGTTGGCAAATGCAGGCGATGAGTGTCCTTCACCTAATCCGTCAAAATGCCAGATGATTTCAGGACCTGAGGCCGGCCACTGTTTTAACAGACCGGATTCGTCGTAAATCCCGTTGCCGTTTGGTCCCCGCCATTTGGTAGGAGTTTGGGAAAACAGCGTCAACCCTGCAAATACAAAAAAAATAAATAGAGAAACTACCCTTTTTATCATTGACTTTTGGTTTTAAATTAAATGCCTAAAAATAAAACCAATAAGTGAATTGTACAATTGAGGGGTCTAATTTATTACATGTCTAAATAGTGATATATGTTTACACTTTGTTAAGAAGTCGTTAACAAAAAAATGATCCGAATTAAGATGTCCCTGATTAAAATGGTGATTTCTGAAACTTCAGGAAACCGAATACCTCAATTGTATTTTGATTAATACGAAAAACGATAGTATAACCCTTAAAAATGAGGTCCCGGATATTTGGGTCATCAAAATAGACAGATTTTCGAAATTGCATTGGGTTCCTTTTTGTTTTGGCTATTCGACTGAACAAATCATTTTTAAATTTTCTTGCCCTTGAAGGACTATCCAAAGAAATAAAATCAAGTTGATTTTCCAGCCGATTTATAAAAGATTCTTTATAAACGATTTTCATGCTTTTTTATCACCTTTTCCAACCTGTATTCAGCCTCTTCTTCTGATAGAAATTTCGCACTACCATCGAGAATTTCATTTAATTCTTCCGAAAGATATTTTTTGTTTTCCTCAAAAGTCTGCTCATCGGAATTTTCAATAATGATTTCAACCTCATCTTTTGAAAACTTACTTAGCCACCACAATACATTGTCGTATATTTTATCACTTATTTTGAGCCGAATAGAATGCATGACAAATCGTTTTTTTCAAAGATATTGAAATATTTTATAAACAAGATGAAATAAGATTCAATTCTCCACCAACGACTTTGCCTGCCGCTTTCTGTCATGTTCGTTCAGCATTATTTTGCGAATGCGCATGTTTTTGGGTGTTACTTCAAGATACTCATCGTTTCGAATGTATTCCATAGCCTCTTCGAGCGAGAATTTAATGGCCGGAGCAATGCTGGCCTTATCATCGGCGCCGGATGCCCTCATATTGGTGAGTTTTTTCGTACGGATGATATTGATGGTCAGATCATCCTGCCGGGTATTTTCGCCAATTACCTGTCCCATATACACATCCTCGCCCGGTTCCACAAAAAAGCGGCCGCGGTCCTGCATTTTGTCAATGGAATAAGCAATGGCTGTTCCGGTTTCCAGGGAAATGAGCGCCCCGTTCCGGTTTACGCCCAGTGAGCCTTTCCATGGCTCATAACCTTTAAATCGGTGTGCCATAATAGCTTCGCCTTCGGTGGCGGTAAGCATCTGGTTACGCAACCCGATAATTCCCCGTGCCGGAATTGCAAATTCCAGGTGCGAACGATCGCCTTTCACTTCGATATTTAGTATTTCGCCTTTACGCTGGGTAACCTGCT
>CAZXHP010000223.1:0-5720 GCA_964639655.1 uncultured Mariniphaga sp. | reverse complement strand
AAGCGCCAGCGAAACCGGCAGGTAAATGCGGTTGAAAACAAACTGTTTCCGGTTTTGAAACAGTGCGAGGTAAGCCAGGTAAAATGCCCCTGCTGCCACAGCCGCTTTCCCGATATAGAAAAGGTAACTTTCCATCACTTTTGGTCTTTAATCATTTTCACCAACTCGTCGAGTTCCTCGGGTGAAAGGCCTTTTTCTTTTACAAAAAATGCCACGGCACTTTTATACGAATTGTCGAAATAATCGTTCACTACCTGTTTCATAAACGAACGGCGGTACTCTTCTTTCGACAGCAACGGGAAATAGTGATACGTATTTCCGTATTGTTTGTAGCCCACAATGCCTTTGTCCTGCAGCAGCCGCACCAGCGACGAAACAGTGTTGTAGTGCGGTTTCGGGTCGTCGTATTCTTCAATAATTTCTTTTACGAACGCTTTTTTTAACCGCCAGAGGATTTTCATCACCTCTTCTTCTTTTCGTGTAAGCTTTTTCATTTTGCAGATATTAGACTATTAGACACAAGTATCAAGACAATCATATTCTGAAACAAATGTACAACTGATTTTTCAGTTATGCAACTATTTTTTCAGTTTTTTAACGAAAAAATTCGTTCAGAAATAAAATAAATAGCTGATAATTGCAGAATTGTATTGCATTCAAACCATTGAAAAAAGTTGAATTGAAAATCACAACAACGGGCTCACCAAATGTGCCAGCGATTCCCGGAGTTTGAAATGCCACTTTCGCCGCCGCCATTCCCCCAGTTTTATTTCGCGGCTGTTTTTTAAATCCGCTTTAAACTGCCTTTCCAGTTCAGTGGTAAAAGCCTCGTCGTAAATAAATGCATTTACCTCGAAATTGGTTTCCAGACTGCGGAAATCGAGATTGGTTGTGCCAACTGTTGAAAACACATCGTCAACAATAACATATTTGCTGTGAATAAACCCGGTTTGGTAAAAGAAAACGCGAACACCGGCTTCAAGCAGTTCTTCGATATAGGAAAATGAACTCCAGTGCGGAATAACGGAATCCGATTTTTCAGGCATTAAAATACGCACATCCACATTGCTGAGTGCAGCTGCTTTTAACGCATAGATAATTTCCAGCGGCGGCATCAGGTAGGGCGATGCAATGTAAATTTTTGCATTTGCACTACTCAGTGCTGCAAAAAAGGCCTGACCGATACTGTCCCAGTCGGAGTCGGGCCCGCTGGCTGAAATCTGAACCGGAGTTCCGGATAATTCGCTGAGTTGCGGAAAGTATTTCCTGCCGGTTAAATTTTCGTGCACCACAAAAAACCAGTCGGCTGCAAACACCACCTGTAAACAATTTACAGCGTCTCCTTCAATTTGCAGGTGGGTGTCGCGCCAGGGGCCGATATCCTGTACTCCTTTCAGGTATCGATCGGCAAAGTTGATTCCTCCGGTGAACCCGATTTTCCCGTCGATTACCACAATTTTCCGGTGATTCCGGTAGTTTACCCGCGAGGTAAGTCGCGGAAACCTGACTTCCATAAACGAATAGATTTCTATGCCGTTTTTTTGCAGTTCACCAATATATTTTTTCCCCAGGCTCCAGCTCCCCACATCGTCCACAATAATTCTTATTTCCACTCCTTCTTTACTTTTTTCAATCAGCAGCACTTTTAGCCGGTTGCCAATTTTGTCGTTTTCCAGAATGTAATATTCGAGGTGAATATGGTGCGTGGCCGTTTTAATGGCTTCAAAAATCGCTTCAAAAGTCTCGTCGGCATTGTTCAGTAATTTCAGGCGGTTGCCGGTGGTTAACAAGGCGTTGGAATTTTTCAGCAGCAATCGGATAATGTTTTCTTTCATGCGAACCTGGCGCGGGAGTTTTTTCAGCGACTGTTCAAACTGCCGTAACTGTCTGAAAGAAAGTTGCCGGTAGCGGTTCAGACTTTTTAGCCCTTTGCGCGAAAACAGCTTTTTTTTCCGGTACTCCTGACCAAAAAAGAGGTAAAACACTACCCCGAAAACAGGTAAAAGAATTAAAGCCAGTACCCAGGCTGCCGTTTTAAATGGTGAACGTTTTTCCAGAATAATCATAATAGCAACCGGAATGGCAGTTACAAGAAAAATGAGGGAAAAAAGAGTCCAGAAATCAAGTCCCAAAGGCATAATTAAATTTACAATTTAATATTTTCGTGCTAAAATTCATAAAAAAACATTGTATAAACAATTTTGGAATAAAATTCGTATTAAAATGTGTTCGGATACAAAAAAAATAAACATGAAACGATTAATAATTGTTGTTGGTGCTTTGCTTTTTGTTTGGGCCTGCTCTACCAAAAAAGGGGTTGTTAAAATTGAAGAAAATAAGGATGAGTTGGCTGCGGTTGAAGATTCAATCGAGTACCAGTTGGAAACCTTCGATGCAAGGTTTGAAACCTGGTATGCATTGCATAATAAACCTTCGCAATACCGTGCACAGGAATATTACGAAAACTGGAACCGGCAATATGTTAATGCCTGGAATTATAACTCCACGCAGCCTGGCAAAAGTTCGTTTTTTGAGCCCATTGTGGGTTACGAACCGCAAGTGGATTACGGATTTGAGTTGAACCACAAACTGTTTTATTATTTTCAGTACGTTGAGCGGGTACTCAAAATTGAGATTATGCCTGGAGGACCTCAAAGTATTGTACTCTGACGCCGATTGATAAAAACTGTAAGCCGATCATTGTCAAGTAATTCGCCGCAATGATTTACATGGGCGGGAATTTTGGGTGCAGAAATTCCGCTGTAAAAAAATTTATTGCCGGTAAAAACATGGGCTTCGTCCCAAAGGTTTTGCCGGATAAAACCCTCAAGCAACTGTTTCCCGCCTTCAACAATAAGCGAAAGAATTTTCCGGTGGTATAAATTTGTAAGAATTTGCGGGGTTATTTCCTGTTCAAAATCGATTTTTATCCATTCCGTATTGTTTGTTAAATCGTTTTTTTTTGCATTGAAAACCAGTGTTTTTGAAAATCCGTCAAACAAATTCAGGGCAGAAGAGAGCCGCAGGTTTCTGTCAATTAGCGCACGCACCGGATTTTCGCCGGCCCAGTGGCGCAAGGTGAGCGAAGGATTGTCTTTTTCTGCTGTGTTTGTTCCCACCAGAATTGCACCTTCTTCCGAGCGGATTTGATGCACCAACCGAAGTGCCAGATCGCCGGTAATCCAGGTGGGTTCGCCAAAATTTTCCCGATTCCGGTCAATATCGATAAATCCGTCGAGGGTTTGCGCCCATTTTAAAACAACGTACGGACGCTTTTTTTCGTGAAAGGTGAAAAAGCGCTTGTTCAGTTCCCTGCATTCATTTTCCAAAAATCCAACTTCTACGTCAATCCCGGCTTTACGGAGTTTTTCGATTCCTTTTCCGGCCACTTCCGAAAACGGGTCTGTAGTGCCAATAACCACTCGCGGAATCTGTTTTTCCACAATCAAATCGGAGCACGGCGGAGTTAAACCATGGTGCGCGCACGGTTCAAGCGAAACATACAAGGTGCTTTCTTTTAAAAGTTCCGACCGGGTTACAGCGTCGATGGCATTCACCTCGGCATGTGCTTCGCCGTATTTTTTGTGAAACCCTTCGCCGATAATTTTCCCCTGGTAAACAATCACACAGCCCACCATCGGATTGGGGGCCACGCTGCCTGCACCCAGCCTGGCCAGCTCAATGCAGCGTTTCATGTATTTTTTTTTCATTTCCATTTACAGGGAAAAAAGTATCTTTACCCTGCCAAAAGTAACACAATGAAGGCGACTATTCAATACATTCATAAAGAATTAAACGGGATTTACCCCGAATCGGAAATTAAAGCGTTTACCCGGTTGATTCTGGAACAGGTTTGCGGACTGGATTACACGGCGCAGGTGTTGATGCGGGAAAGCGAACCGGATGCACGATGCAAAAAATTTATTACGGAAATTGCGGGCAGATTAAAACAATTTGAACCCATACAATACATATTTGGAGAAACCGAATTTTTTGAACTTAAACTGAAAGTAAACCCGGCAGTACTAATCCCACGTCCCGAAACGGAAGAGTTGTTGCACTGGATTTCGGAAACAACGGTGCAACCCGGTTCTTCTGTGATTGATTTGGGAACCGGTAGCGGATGTATTGCGCTGGGGTTAAAAAAACTGTTTCCCGGATCGCGGGTTGCGGCGGTCGATTATTCATCGAAAACCCTTGAAACAGCCGGGGAAAATGCAACATTAAACAATCTGGATGTAAATTTTTTTCAGGCAGATATTTTGAATTGGGAAAACTATCGGTGGGAAAATTACCGGCTGATTGTCAGCAATCCGCCTTACGTGCGCGAATCGGAAAAAGCGGCGATGTTTCCCAATGTGCTGAAGCATGAGCCGGGAAAAGCACTTTTTGTTTCCGATTCCGATCCGTTGCTTTTTTACCGCAGAATTGCCGAATTTGCCCAAAACTTTCTGGAAGAAAACGGCTGGCTGTTTTTCGAAATTAATGAGAATCTTGGAAAGGAAACACGCCTGTTGCTTGAAAGTAAAGGATTTCGCAATGTTGAAATCAAAAAAGATTTGTTTGGGAAAGAGCGAATGCTACGTTGCCGGAATTGATATTTTTATCAAAAAGTTTCAGGAATTCCCGAAAACTTTGGCATTTTTACACCACTGAAAATCGTGATTTTTAAATGCAGAAGTGAGAAAACTGGTAAAATTTATTGTTTTGAGCCTGAATCTGCTCGCAGTTCTGGCTCTTCTGACCGCTTACTTTTCAGGATATTTTTCGCCTGAAAAGTGGTGGATTCCTTCCTTTTTCGGACTTGCGTATCCTGTTATTCTGGGGCTGAACCTTTTTTTTGTGGTGTTCTGGCTCATTTTCAGTCCGCGCTATGTATTGGTTTCGCTGGTAGTCATTGTGGCAGGTTGGGGAGTATTTGGCCGGTACGTGCAATTTCAGGGGAAAACGACAGAAAAAGGAGATATTAAAATATTATCCTACAACGTTCATCATTTCAGGGGGACCGGCGAAATGTCGTCGGTTGAAACGGCAGCCGAAATCACCCGGTTTTTAAAAGAACAACGCCCCGATATTATTTGCCTGCAGGAAGCCAGGCTCAGGCAGAACACAATTTTTAACCTGGCCAAAACTGTTGAGGAACTCGATTTTATTAACCACTACCAGTTTGCGCGCAGCAGCAGTACGTTTGGTTCGGTAACATTAACCCGCTACCCCATTGTTCATATGAATGAGATTCGTTTTGAAAATTCCCGAAACGTCACCATTTATACCGATATACTGATTGGAACCGATACTGTCAGGGTTTTTAATGTGCATCTGCATTCGTACGGAATCGACCCGAAGGATTACTCGATTATCGAATCCGGCGTTTCCACAGAAGAGGACTTGAAAGAAGCCCGTAAAATGGGTTCAAAACTGAAAAGAGGATTTCAGATGCGGGCCCGCCAGGTGGAAACCATCCGGAAAATAATGGATGAAACGCCTTATCCGATAATTGTTTGCGGCGATTTGAACGAAACGCCCACCTCATTTGCCTACCAGCAGTTGCACGAAGGTTTAAAAGATGCTTTTGTGGGTTCGGGGAAAGGAATCGGCAGAACGTTTGTGAATAAACTGCCTGCTTTGCGCATCGACTATATTTTTCACAGCCCGGTTTTCGAATCGTACAACTTTAAAACGCACGAATTTCGCCATTCCGATCATCTGCCGGTTTCAAC
>CAZXHP010000222.1:0-5739 GCA_964639655.1 uncultured Mariniphaga sp. | reverse complement strand
GTAAAATCGTGTTTTTTATCGCTGTTTTTCTGCGGAACCATGTCGAGGTGGCCTTGCAAAATCACTCCTTTACGGTTTTCCATACCGGGAGTTGCCGGTTTGCGAATAATTACATTTCCCGCTTCGTCTTTTAACGTTTCCAGCCCCAGACTTTTCCCAAAATTCACTGCCCAATCCTGGATTTGTTCTTCATGTTTTGATGGACGCGGAATGGCCAGCAGCTGGTCGAAAATACGCCACACTTCGGTGGGCTGAATATCTTTTATATTTTTCATTTCGTTTAAAAATTTTGAATTAACAGAATACTTTAATGTACAATATTTTAAATGACCTACTCCCATAGTTTTATTCAGGTTTCCTCATGACGGCAATTCCAGTCCGTAACCTTGTTCTTTATCGGCTTGTTTAAGTTTATAAGCAAGAAAAATAGATATGACACCACAGCCTACCAGCATCAGGATGGGCCATGTATAATCGTAGTAGGGCAACGATCCTTCTATTTGCAGCAGTTTAATTTTATCGGACACCTCGCCGCCCGAAAAGCCTTGTGCCAGCAACGACTCCCGCATATCGGAAATGGCTTTGACCACGGCTGGATTTACCTTGTAAAGCAACGCGCCAATTCCCCAGAAAAAAGCGCCAAGTCCCCAGTTTTGCACGGTAAACATGGATGCATAAGCTGTTCCGAGCCGGTTTTCCGCTACAATTTTAGCCACCGATGGCCACATGGCAGCCGGTACCAGTGAAAATGCAATACCGAGGCTCAGCAATCCGAAGTAGGCCAAAATGGGTGAATGAAATACAGAAAGTGACAAGTGTGCAAAAATAAGCAGCAACGACCCCAAAATCATTAAGGAAGCTGCTTTTCCTTTCCGGTCCACATAACTTCCAAAAATAGGGGTAAAAATGATAGTGCCCAACGGAATAAGCGATGCAGTTTTCGGGCCGTTAACCAGCCAAACGCCCAGCGTATCGCGCACAAAGAAAACGATTACAGCAAAAATGCCGAGAATAATTAAAACGGATAACCGTTTTGCGTTCTTTTCTTTCAGATTGTTGGGAATCAAAGTAACTGCAAGGGCAAAAAGGAAAATTACAATAAAAACCAGTGAACTTCCAAGAGCCTCACTGCCAAACGCAACCACGGTGGCCGATTCAGGCAAAACATAGCTGAAACCGAACTTGTTAACCAGCAGGTCCGGAGCATACTGAATAAACGGGAAGACTGCCGAATAAAACGCAACACACAGCAGAGCTATATAAATAAAAGACTTATTGGTTGCCAGTTTCACCAAATCTGAAAAATGAAAATCTTCGTCAGCTGCTTCAGCTTTTTCCCGCACGGCGCCCGCAGCAAGCACGGCGTCTGCTTTTGCGAGTTCGGCTGCTTTTGCAGCTTTCACCTGGTTGTCCATTTTTATATCGAAAAACAGGTAAACGACAAAGAATATAAGTGACAATCCGATGAGCGCAGCGGCAAAAACTACGGCAGGAGATACAGCAACACCTGCAATATCGAGCGAAATGGCAATGGCAAGCGCAGATCCCAATCGGCCAAATCCCATGTTAATGGCCATAGCCAGCGCCAGTTCGTATCCTTTAAACCATTTTACAATGGTGCGGGTTACAACTACACAAACTACCTCCAGGCCAGATCCAAACAAAATACGGCCAATGATCAAACCGGTAAGAACCGATGATTTATCATCACCAAAATACCCCATAGATGCCAAAGCAGTAATAACTCCACCCAAAGCGGCCAAACCACCAAATGCCAGGCCGGCCAAACGGATTCCCCACTTATCAAGAATAATTCCTCCAATAATGATCATCCCGAACATGTTGGCAATTGTAGTAAGGCCGATTACCCGCCCAAACTCTTCGCTGTTTATTCCCAGGTCGGTTTCCATCAGTTCGCGGAGCGGCGAAAAGAAATCCTGAAAATAATAGGTTGAAAACATGAGGCTGCTTACCAGTACCAGCACCAGCCAGCGAATTGCGGCAGAGTCCCTTAAAGTTCTTTTTTTATCATTCATTTTAATTAAAAATTAGTTTATTTTAGATTGATTTCAGGCGGATAAAAATATAAAAATTTGCAGCCTATAAAAATGACCAGATCAAAAAAGGGTGACTTCTTTGCTGAGTCACCCTTTTCCGATAGTGTTTATTTTTTAACAACCGATTTTACTGCGCCGGTTTCGGGATGAAATTCGACGGCGTAATCACCAAACAGCAATTCCTCGGGCACGGGTGCAACCTGTCCAAACTGGGCCATTACAGCACGTGCAGTGGCAATAGTATTCACTTCATAGATTATACTCACGTTTGCCACAGCAGGCATCCTGTAATAGACACCACTTTCCCCGGCTGCCGGGTTTTCCGAGGCCGCCAGTCCCGAAAATTTTGAAACCAGCTCTTTGCCGGGTTCAACCCGAACGGTAACCGGCTTTCCCGAAAGATCGGACGCCGGCAAAACCCCTGCATTTTCCGAAAACCGAAAAACTACCTCACCCCTGTCGGCAGAGGATGTCGGAACAAAATCGAAACTGAATTTCTCCGTATGGTAGGTTGTGCGGCCGGCAAACAGACTCAGGTAGTCTTTTTCAATACGTTCCAGTTCTTTCAGACTCGCTTTATAGGCTTCGCCGTCTGGATGAAATTCATCCATCAGACCGGCAACCATGTGGTAACGCGTCAGTCTGCATTCGAGAATCCGCTCGGCTGCTTCGGCCGCTTTTCGCTCCGGGCTCACACGGGTTGGCCTGAAATTATTCGACGAGTCGCCCGGTGCAATAACCGGCCTGTCGTTAATATTGGCGAAAGAAAACCCGTCATCTTTTTGATTATCGCCAACAAAAAGACTGGTTTTTAACGAAGCAATACCTTGTGGTGCTTTCCCGGAGTTAATTCCGGAGATGATCCCTTCGGCAGTAAGATTGACAAGAAATGCAGCATTACCGAGCGCTTTTCTAACCTGATCCGGGTCGGGTTCGGCAAAAGTTTCCAGTGCCACATCACCGATGTACCAGTTGACCGAAGCCCTGGTTTTTGCGTCTGAAATTCCCAGCAATTGTTCAGCATATGCAGCATACGGACCGGGTTCAAAAGTTTCTTTAACGGCTTTTACTTTTATTCTCAATCCGGTGCGGGGAAGCGCATAAGCAATTCCTTCCTGAAACGCGGGGGTAGTTCCCTCATCAGATTTTCCCCTTCGCTGGCCAAAAACGGGCATTGCCAGTGTAATTGCCACTATAAAAATCAATGTTCTCATTTTTCTGAATTTATTTTAAGACCTAAAAATAGAATTTTTATTGTGGAACGCCGCAACCTTTTTAGCTTTTGCGGGTAAAACTGCTGTTCTGTTTCAATTCAAAAAACGCTTTTCCCAAACAATCGGTAACATCTCCGGCAATTAAAGCATTTTCCGCTTTTTCACCGGCGGCAATGTCGCCTGCAAGTCCGTGCAGGAA
Organism: uncultured Mariniphaga sp.; assembly: GCA_964639655.1. Taxonomy (GTDB): domain Bacteria; phylum Bacteroidota; class Bacteroidia; order Bacteroidales; family Prolixibacteraceae; genus Mariniphaga. Next base: position 2,269 of record CAZXHP010000222.1, on the reverse strand, counting down.
AACACCTGCAATGGCAGCTTGTTCAGCCGGAATATGCTGAGCCAGCAATCCGAGAATGATTCCGGTTAGCGAATCGCCGCTTCCGGCAGTGGCCATTCCCGGATTTCCGGTGGAATTGAAATAAATTTTACCATCAGGCAGCGCGATGGAAGTAAATGCACCTTTTAACACTATAATTATTTTGAATTCCGTGGCCATTTGCCGTTGTTTTTGAATCCGTTCCCAGGAGTTGGCCGTTTCACCTGCCAGCCGTCTGAACTCTCCGGGGTGCGGAGTCAGAATGGAATTTTCGGGCAAATCCTCCAGCCACTCTTTGTTTTCAGAAAGAATGTTCAGCGCGTCGGCATCGAGAACCAGCGGTACTTTTGCCTTTTGGATGAGTTCAAGCAGTGCCTTACGTGTATTGCTTTTCATTCCGATTCCAGGCCCCGCTCCAATTGCAGTGAAAGGTGTCAGATCAGGAACGCCGGTAAAAATGGAATCGTGGTCATCGATGCTCACCATAGCTTCGGGAACAGCAGTTTGAATGATGGAATACCCGAAGTGTGGAACATGCGTAGTCAGAAGTCCGACTCCCGAACGTAAACAAGCCTTTGAAGCCAGGACTGAGGCTCCCATTTTTCCGTAACTTCCGGCAATGAGCAGCGCATGTCCGAACGTTCCCTTGTGGGCAAATTTCGAACGTACCGGAAGCATTTCCTTCACTTCTTCTTTTTCAACAAAATAAAAATCAGATGGAGTTTGTGCAATTCCTTCGGGATGCAAACCAATGGGAAGCACCTCCCATTTTCCGGTAAACGGTTCGTTTTCGGCAAACAGAAAACTGATTTTCGGAAACTGAAAAGTAAGGGTAAAATCTGCCCGGAGAATATTTTCCTGAATATTTTCGGTATTGTTTTCGCCCATTAAACCGCTGGGGATATCAATAGCTACGGTGGTGTTGGAAAGGGCATTAATTTTTTGTACCAATTCAGCCGGCAGCCCTTCCAGCGGACGGGAAAGCCCGGAGCCAAACAACCCATCGATGAGAATATCTGCCGGGTCTGTTTTAGGAAAATCGTCAACTTGCCGGATTTTAGCCAGTTTCATCTTATCCTGGTCTTCCAGTCGTTTCCAGTTTATGGCAGGCGAACCTTTTAATTCTTTTCCAAAATCGAGCAGGTAAACTTCGCACGGGTAATCGAATTCGGCCAGTTGCCGCGCAATGGCCTGCGCATCGCCACCGTTGTTTCCCGGACCCGCAAAAAACACCATTTTCCGTTCGGTAGAAAAACGCTGCACCAGCCAGTTGGTAATTTGCATGGCCGCCCGCTCCATTAAATCGATGTCGGCGATGGGTTCGTTTTCAATGGTAAATTTGTCGATTCCGGCTATTTGTTTTGTTGTAAAGAGTTTCATACTTTCAGTATTTATAACGCAACCAATTTTCAATTCAAAACATCATTGTAAAAAAATACCAGTAAAATGAAGTTATCGGACCTTAAAATTACATCAATTTTGGCAATTCTTTGCCTCACCTGGTTTTCTTCGTGCAAACAGAACGAGTTTGATACCTCTTTGATTTTTGATGAACAAGAGAATTTTCGTTATAAAAAGGAAACCGCTTTTTGCCAAAGAAATCCCGAACAAGAAATTTCCTCAAAAGCATTTTTCTATGATAATAACGGGAATGTAATAAAGGAAGTGATTTCTTATAGCGGCATTCCGGAAATAATAAACAAGAGGGAATTTAACGAGTCCAGCCAACAGTTGACTGACAGCACTTTTTATTACCGCTCGGGCGAATGGGAATATCAAAATTCAACTCGTTATATTTATTCGCGAAACCTGCTTTCAGAAAAACAACGCTACAAATCAGACGGCAAACTCAGTCATAAAACCCTATACAAATATATCGGAAGCAAATTGCGGTGGGAGGAATTCTGGTATTTCAACAACAATGAATGGAAATTTCAGTATGCACACGGTTTTGAATTTGACCGTAGCGGCAGACTGGTTAAAAAAGAAAGTTTTCAGGATGAAGCCAAAGAAAACGTTTACGACACGTTTGTTTACGCTTATAAAAACGGCAGGCTGAATGAAGAGAAGAGAATTATTTTAACCGGGAAAACCAGTTATGTGAAAAAATACTTTTATACACCGAATGGCTTTATTGACGAAATTACCAAAGATGGCAACGTTGTAGAAAAGAATTTTTATGAACTGAACCGGCTTACTGAAAAACATACTTTCTATTACGGAATTGACCCGGGATTTTCACCCTGCGGGG
>CAZXHP010000221.1:0-5784 GCA_964639655.1 uncultured Mariniphaga sp. | reverse complement strand
TTTAGGTTGCGTAATGATGCGTAAATGCCACATGAATACCTGTCCGGCAGGAATTGCCACCCAGGACGAACAACTGCGCAAACGGTTTATCGGAAAAGCGGAATATACCATCAATTACTTCAGGTTTGTGGCCCGCGAAATCCGGGAGTACATGGCAGAAATGGGATTTAGGAAATTTGACGACATTGTTGGACGCACCGATTTGCTCGAAGTAGATCGGGAAGTCGTTAATCAGAAAGATAACGGAGCGGGCTGGAAAATGAAAAATATTGATTTTTCGAGACTACTCTATATGCCGGAACAGGCTAAAAATGTGTCGCTTCGGAATACGCGCCTGAATACCCGCCCCATTAAAGGGCACATCGATTTCGACCTGATTAAGGAAGCCCGGAAAGCAATTCGCGGTGCGGAAAAAGTGTGGATTTCACACCCGATTGTGAATGTGGACCGCACAACAGGAGCGATGCTTTCAGGCGAAATTTCAAAACGTTACGGGGAAGAGGGCCTGCCCGACAATACCATTAACTGCACATTTCACGGAACTGCCGGACAAAGCTTCGGGGCTTTCCTGGTAAAAGGGATTACTTTCAGACTCGAAGGCGACTCCAACGACTACATCGGGAAAGGACTTTCCGGAGGCAAAATCATCGTAGTGCCGCCTGTGGGAAGTAATTTTAAACCTGAAGAGAACATTATAATCGGAAACACCTCGTTTTATGGTGCAACCCGGGGCGAAGCTTATATTCGCGGAGTTGCAGGAGAACGTTTTTGCGTGAGAAATTCAGGTGCAAAAGCTGTGGTAGAAGGTGCCGGTGACCATTGTTGCGAATACATGACAGGTGGCCGCGTGGTTGTTTTGGGTAAAACAGGTAAAAACTTCGCAGCTGGTATGAGTGGCGGAATTGCCTATGTCCTTGATGAATCGGGTAGTTTCGATTATTTCTGCAACAAAGGTTTAGTCGATTTGCTCCCGGTAGAGGATAAATCGGATGTCGATGAGTTGCAAACACTTATAAATAATCACTTGCTTTTTACACAAAGCACGTTGGCTTCGAAAATTCTGACCAACTGGGAGGAATATCTGCCGAAGTTTGTAAAAGTGATTCCTTTCGAATACAAAAAAGTGCTGGAAGAACAGAAACTTCAGGAGTTGCAAAAGAAATTGCAGCTTACCGAAGACGACCCTTCACGGCATGAATAAAAATTTAGCAGAAATTAATCAGAAAAGAGGAAATACAAAATATGGGAGATTCAAGAGGTTTTATAAAAGTTCCGCGCGTTGAAGCCGGGTACCGGCCCGCAAAAGAGCGGGTTTTCGACTACGGCGAAGTGGAACAGACACTCAATAAAAACGACCGGAAACTGCAGGCTTCGCGGTGTATGGACTGTGGTGTGCCGTTTTGCAACTGGGGATGCCCGGTGGGGAGTAAAATCCCCGAGTGGCAGGATGCCCTTTACCGCGATAATCTGGAAGAGGCTTATTATATTTTACATTCAACCAACAGTTTTCCCGAAATTACGGGAAGGGTTTGCCCGGCGCCCTGTGAAAAATCATGTGTGTTGGCTATTCACGAAGAACCGGTTACCATTCGCGAAAATGAATGTTCTACGGTTGAACAGGCTTTTGAGGCCGGAATAATTCAGGCCAATCCGCCAAAATTCCGAACCGGCAAAAAAGTGGCTGTTATCGGTTCGGGCCCGGCCGGCTTGTCGGCTGCCGATTTGCTTAACCGCGCCGGCCACCACGTTACGGTTTTCGAAAAAAACGATGCTATTGGCGGTTTACTGCGTTACGGAATCCCTGATTTCAAACTCAATAAAAGGGTGATCGACCGCCGTTTGGCGCTGTTTGTTGATGAAGGAATGGATTTTAAAACCAACGTGAATGTGGGCGTCGATATTACCAACGAGGAGTTACTCAAAAAGTTCGATGCAGTTTTACTGGCCGTTGGCGCCGAACAACCCCGCGATTTGCCCGTTGAAGGCCGTGATTTGGACGGGGTGCATTTTGCCATGGATTTTCTCACCCAGCAAAACAAAGTGGTGGCAGGGAAAACCATTCCGGCAAAAAAACGCATTTCGGCGAAAGATAAGCATGTTTTGGTGATTGGTGGCGGCGATACCGGTTCCGATTGCGTGGGAACGTCAAACCGCCAGCAGGCAAAGTCGGTTACGCAGATTGAAATTCTGCCCAAACCGCCCGAAAAACGGGAAAACAATAATCCCTGGCCCTACTGGCCCAACACATTACGTTCTTCCAGTTCGCACGACGAAGGTTGTGAACGCCGCTGGAGCCTGTCAACAAAACGATTTATAGGCGAAAACGGCAAACTGAAACAAACCGAAGTGGTGCAGGTGGAGTGGGCGAAAGACGAAAACGGCCGCTGGATTATGAACGAAGTGGAAGGAACTGCACAATTGCTCGATACCGATCTGGTGTTGCTTTCCATGGGATTCACGCAACCCGTGCATAGCGGGTTACTCGAATCATTGGGCGTGGAATACGACCCGCGCGGAAATGTAAAGGTTGACGAAATGAAACAAACCACGGTGGAAAAAATATTCGCCGCCGGCGATGCCGAAAAAGGGGCCAGTCTGGTTGTTCACGCCATCGAAGCCGGGAAAGTGGCTGCCCGCGGAGTGGATGCTTTTTTAAGAGCAGAATAATTTCAGATAAAGATTCAACAAGAAAATTTTAAATCGTGCGTTTCGTTTAAATAGTTCGAATAAACTGAAAAATGAAACGTACGCTGATATTTGCTTTATTTATTGTTTTTGCTTTTACTGCAGTTTCCCAGCCAAAAAAAAGGGGAAAAGTTAAACGAAAATACCGCAACGTGGAGCAGGTGAACCAAAACCTGCCTCAGGTGATTATGCGGGGTCTGGTGCGCGATGTCACCCGTGTTCCCATTCCAGGCGCAAGTATCGAAATTGAAGGTTTGACAAAACTGGTGCACGCCAACGAGTTCGGCCAGTTTATGTTGTCTAATCTGCCCACAGGAAGAATGCGCATCCGGGTTTCCTGCCTGGGTTACCAAACCCGCACCATCGATTATGTAATGCAACCGGGCTTTAACGATCACTATTTTACGCTCGAACGCGGACCGGTTCCACTTGAAACGGAAATTGCAACCACCCAGAACCGCGAACAGCAAATTTCGGATATTCCTGCTGCTGTTTCTATTGTAAATAAGTCATTTGCAGAATATTTGGGCATTTCTGAAATGGAAGAACTGACTGTATCCGAACCCGGATTAAGTTTTGAGAAACTGGGAGCCGGCAACTCAGGCTTTTCCATTCACGGAGCAAACGGGAATTCCGGTTTTCCGGGTTTGTCGCCTTCGGTGGCAGTTTTTGCCGACCAGGTTCCGGTGAACCAGCCCGGTGGACTTTCTTCTGAATTATTCGATATGGAACGGGTGGAAGTTTCAAAAGGCCCGCAGAATGTGCTGTTTGGAAGAAATGCGTTGAAAGGAGCTGTGCATTTTATCAGTAAAAAACCGGAAGATGAGTTTGGCGGATATATTACGGTGGGCGCTGGAAATTTCTCAAACAAAGAAGTTCGGGCTGCTGTAAATTATCCGGTAATTGACGATATACTGTTTGTGCGGGCTGCCGGCATTTTTCGCGACCGCAACGGTTATGTGGAAAATACGGCCGGCGGAACGCTCAATGGTGAAAATCTCCTTGGTGGACGATTTTCGGTACGGTTTTTACCCGCCTGGAACCATAAAATCGATTTGCAATTGAACTACCAGAAAAGCAACGAACCGGGCACCGCGTTTATGAGCCGGTGGGTTCCCAATGAGGATGGAGAAACCGGGTTATTTAATTACCGCGCGTCACTGAACCGGGGAGAAGATTTGGGGTCGGCGGCAGAACGAATGGATGCCACTTTAAACTATCGTTTTTTCAGGGACGAACACAACTACTGGACTTCAGTAACTTCTTTTCGCAAAACCAACACTGCTACTCTTTGGGATGCCGACGGAACAATCGCTCCGGCACTCGAAATGGAGAATAATTCTGAAACCGGACTTTTTTTCCAGGAAATCCGGTACAATTTTATGCGGGGGAGTTTTACCAACGGTTCTGTTGGCGTAAATTATTTTCAGGAAAAAACCAGTACCTCTCAATTCATAAGTTCAAATAATGATTTGTTGGTTCAATTGAATGCTTCTCCCGGTAATTTGACGGCGCCTGTCCGGGTCCCGGCACTACCTCAATCATTCGATTCCATTCCTGGAAATCACAGTGAGAAGCATTTTAACCAGCCAAAAATACAATCGGCTCAGGCATTTCTGCATTATACCTACCAATGGAGAAGGAGATTGTTTTTTACATTGGGTGCCAGTGCCATTTACGACCGGCTTCTTTTGAACCATGAATCGGAATTTATTAGCGGAGAAGCTTCTTTGTTCAGATCGTTTTCGGGTGCAGCACCCAATTTATTGTACAGTCCGTCGGAGTTGCAGGAGTTGAAAAAAAGCAGCTTGTCGTTTACCGGTCAGGCCGGATTAACCTGGCGCTGGAACGAAAATTTCAATTTTTACCTGAATGCAGCGCGTGGCCGGAAACCACAGGTACTCCAGTTTACCTGGGATGGAAAACCCCTGATTACCGGTGCTGAAACCGTTTACAGCGGGGAGGGTGGCTGGAAAACCATCATCAAAAAACGTGTTTTCTGGGATGTGAATGGTTTCTACCGGCGGCATTTCAATGTGCAAACGTTGCAGTGGCACGGCGAACCCGGAACCGCGCTGTTGGCTGCCAACGGAAAAGCCACTTCATTCGGCGCCGAAACAGGATTGAAAGTGGCTGTCATTCCGGGACTGGACGTGTTCGGGAATTATGCCTGGATGCAGTCGGCGTTCGATTCAACCGGTGTGGACGGCAACGATTTTTTGTATGCCGGGAACCATTTTGCCCGTGCTCCTGAGCACAGTTTTTCTGCCGGATTTTCAGGGAAACTGAATGTTGCCCGTACCATGCGGATTTTTGTTACGCCCTGGTATGCCTGGCAGTCGCACTTTTGGTTCACCGAAGCCAACACACCCGGACTGGAACAACCGGCTTACGGAACACTAAATATTAACTTCGGAATTGAGGCGGATGAACCGAACATGGCTGTACACATTTACGGAACCAACCTGCTGGAAGAAAAGTACATTGCAAGCGCCGGTCACTGGGGCGGACAGTTTGGAATACCCACTTTTGTTCCCGGTCCGCCACGGATGTTGGGCGCAAAATTGACGTGGAAGTTTTAGAAACCATTAAACTCGTGGTATCATTGCATAGCCAATATTTAATCGATGTTAAAAAATAGGCACCACTTCTGTTTGCTGAAATCAATATTTTTTGAATTGGTTTCCAAAAAATTTAATTCATCTTTAATGTGGAGCAGAAATTCTGTATCAGAGCGGGACATATTCTGTTTCATTTAAAATATAATGGCCTAAGTGTGGACTTAACGATTTGTCGGTTAAGAGGTCAACTTTTTTCCCCAGTAATTCTTCTAAAAAAAATGCGAGACGAATGAATTTAGAATAACTTTTTTTCCCCTCTTCAAATTCAACAATCAAATCGATATCTGAATTTTTATTTTGAATATTTTTTACAAAAGAGCCAAATAATCCTATTTTACTGACTCCAAAACTCTTGATTTTTTCATCGTTTTGTTTCAGTAATTCAATAATCTGTTTTTTATTTCTGATGGTGTCAGTCATAAAACAAAGATAAGAAATATTCATATAGCAAGATTAGGAGGGACACTTATACAAAAAA
>CAZXHP010000220.1:4566-5813 GCA_964639655.1 uncultured Mariniphaga sp. | reverse complement strand
CCGTCGCCGGTCATGGCCACAATCTGGTTGTCGGCCTGCAGCGCTTTCACCAGCCGGAGTTTGTGCTCCGGGGCGACGCGCGCAAAAATATTTGTGTTTTTTACGATTTCTGCCACCATTTCATTATCCATTTTGGCCAGTTCCATACCGGTAACTGTTTTCCCGGATTCGGAAAGACCCAGATCCATTCCAATAGAATGCGCTGTGGTATGGTGGTCGCCGGTAATCATTTTTACAACAATCCCGGCATCGTGGCAGGCTTTAATCGCATCAATCGCCTCGGCACGCGGTGGATCGATCATACCCAAAAGTCCAACAAACTGAAAATCCTTTTCAACCTCCGCCGGATCGAGTTCGTCATGCTGTACAATGCTTCTGATTTTTTGGGCAACCGCCAGCACACGCATGCCTTTGGCTCCCAAACGTTCAATTTGGGCAACAACAGGTTCCGTTTCCAGGCTTTCGCCGGTCAAATGGCTGCTGCATCGTTTTAAAATGACTTCAGGTGCACCTTTAATTATAATACGTTGTGTTTCATTCTGATTCAGGGTCGCCATAAATTTCGATTCGGAATCGAAAGGAATCACATCCTTTCTTGGATGATCAAACCGAACCTGATCCGCATTCAGATTAGCCTTGGCTGCTGCCACAATCAGTGCCACCTCGGTAGGATCGCCCGTAATACTGAAACTGTCTCCTTCCGGTTTAAAACCGGCATCACTGCACAATACAGCATCTTCCAGTAAAGTTTTTACATCATCGGGCAAATCCTTTATTTCATTTTCATTCTGTCTGAAACTCCCTTCGGTGTTGTAACCTACGCCGCTTACCCGGATATCGTGATTAACCGTCCACAGTTCATTTACAGTCATTTCGTTGCGGGTAAGTGTGCCGGTTTTATCGGAGCAAATAACCGTTGTACTGCCCAGGGTTTCCACAGCAGGGAGTTTTCGTATGATGGCTTTCCGGCGCGCCATGCGTTGAACGCCAATAGCCAGAGCAATGGTTACCACAGCCGGCAAACCTTCGGGAATAGCGCCCACCGCCAGCGCAATGGCAAAAATGAGGCTGTCTTTCAGGGCCAAATCCAGTGCAATTCCCTGGCTGGTGGCGCGGATGGTTCCAATAACCATAATGACAACCGTAATCGCCACAATTCCAATGGTAAGGTATTTTCCTACAACACCCAGTTTTTGGGTAAGCGGCGTTTCCAAATCGGTAGTTTCGCTGAGCATATCCGAAATTTT
>CAZXHP010000220.1:0-4466 GCA_964639655.1 uncultured Mariniphaga sp. | reverse complement strand
CCAGTTCCACCAAATCGCCCGGCACAATCTCAGTTACGGGAATGGAAACTTTCCGGCCATCGCGGTAAACGGTGGCATTTTCCGGAACCATTTCACTCAGCGCTTCAATAGCTTTTCCGGCTTTAAATTCCTGAATAAAACCGATGATTGTGTTGATGACTACAACTGCAAGAACCACCAGTCCGTCAGTGATTTTTCCCAGCAAAACGGCAAGGGTACTCGAGCCGATTAAAACCCAGATGAGCGGGTTGTTGATTTGCCGCCAAAGTACAGTAAACGGGCCATCTTTCCGTTTCCTTTTTATTTGATTCGCCCCGTATTTTTTAAACCTTACTTTTACCGTTTCAGAAGTTAATCCATTTTCGGTGCCACCAACAGATTCAACCACCTCTTCATGTGGTATTGCATGCCAGGCAGTACTATTATCATTCCCCATCTCTTACCATTTTAATGCGGCAAAGGTAGAAAAATCCAGATGAATGTGTTGGGTACTTTTTTCCCTACACCTATTGTTTTTCATTTCAAATTGATAAATTCGTAGAGATTTGAATTTAAACATGAATTGACAAAATGATAAATCAACCGAATATGAAAAATCCGGAATCCCGGAGAAACTTTCTGAAGACGCTTGCCGTAATTCCCGCATTGCCGGCAACCGGATTCCCGTGGACGCTTTCAGAAAAAGAAAAAAGACCTGAACCAGCACAGTTTTCCCACAAATTCAAACTCAGCCTGAATGTTTACTCCTTCAACAATCCGTTTCGCGAAGGGAAAATCGATTTGTTCGATGTGCTGGATTTTTGCGCAAAATACAACTTCGATGCGATTGACCCCACCGGCTACTATTTCCCCGGATACCCGGAACCACCTTCAGATGAATACATGAATAAATTCAAACGAAACGCTTTTTTGTTGGGGCTTGACATCAGCGGAACCGGCGTTCGGAATGATTTTGCCAACCCTGATCCGGCAGCCCGCAAGGCGGACATCGAAATGATAAAAAAATGGATTGAAGCTGCGGCGAAGCTGGGCATTCCCAACCTGCGCATTTTTGCCGGAACCAATCCACACCAGGGATTTTCGCGCGACCAGGTTTTTGAGTGGATGGCAAAAGACATAAAAGAATGCTGCGATTACGGGAAACAATTTGGGGTGATTATTGCACTGCAAAACCACAATGATTTTCTAAAAACCGCTGCAGATGTGGATCGTATTTTTGAAATGATAAATTCTGAATGGCTGGGATTGAATCTCGACATCGGAAGTTACAGGCAACACGAGCCGTATGAAGAAATCGCAAAAAACATTCAATATGCCGTTACCTGGCAAATCAAAGAAAACGTTTGGATTGACGGACAGGAAACTCCGACCGATTTTGTAAAACTTTTCAAAATCATAAAAAATGCGGGGTATCGCGGCTATCTGCCATTGGAAACACTCGGTCCGGGAGATCCGTACGAAAAAGTTCCGGTGTTGCTGGAAAAAGTAAAGTCTGCTCTGAATCAAATTTAATTCATTTAGATGGAATTAATTCACGTTCCTTTTGAAGAGATGAAATCCGAATTCAAACGGATTCTGCTCAACTATAATTTCACAGAAAAGAAAGCCGGAAAATGTGCGGAGGTTTTTGCCGCCAACAGCCTGGAAGGAGTTTACTCGCATGGCGTTTACCGTTTTCCGCGGTTTGTGGATTACATCAAAAAGGGATTTATAACTGTCGATGCCGAACCCCGCCTGGTTCATTCAGCCGGCGCGTTGGAGCAGTGGGACGGCCGGTTGGGGCCCGGACCATTGAATGCCTTGTTTTGTACAGAACGTGCCATACATCTGGCACAAGAAAATGGAATGGGCTGCGTGGCCATTGCCAACACCAATCACTGGATGCGCGGCGGCACATATGGCTGGCAGGCCGCAAAAAAGGGATTCGCTTTTATCGGCTGGACCAATACGGAGGCCAACATGCCGGCCTGGGGCGCCAAAGAGAGCCGTTTGGGAAACAACCCACTGGTTTTTGCTGTGCCGTTTGGCAGCGATGCCATTGTGCTCGATTTCGCCATGACCCAGTTTTCGTATGGAAAAATGGAAGCTGCCGAACTGGAAAGAAGAATACTTCCCTATCCCGGCGGATTCAGTGAAAAAGGAGAACTTACCAAACAGCCTTCAGAAATCCTGAAATCACGGCGTGCACTGCCCATCGGCTACTGGAAAGGCGCCGGTTTGTCGCTGCTGCTCGACATTATGGCAGCCGTTTTATCAGCCGGACTTTCAACCCGCGAGCTGAGTCAGAAAGAAGCAGAATACAGTGTATCGCAGGTTTTTATAGCTTTCAGCCTGGAAAAACTGAACAATTTCCCCGTCATCGAAAAAACAATTGGCGAAATCATTTCAGATTTTAAAAACGCAGCGCCGGATGAAACCGGAAGAGAAATCCGGTATCCCGGAGAACGTGTTCTTCACACCCGGAAAGAAAACCTGAAAAACGGAATTCCGGTCAGCAAAAAAATCTGGGAAGAAATTGTAAGTCTTTAAGTTACTATCATAAAAAGTCCGGAGCCCGGTTTATCCTGTTCAAAAATTCGGGATGCCGGTGTTTTTTTTAATTTTGTGGGTGTAAACAATAAAAAAATCATGAAAACAGGTTGGTTGAAAAAAAAATTATTCCCCGTATTAATCCTCGTTTTTCTTTTTACATCATGCAATAATGACGCTGACAACGCTAATTTTGAAGTATTTGCAGACGCTTACATCGTAAAAAAACTGATGGATGATGAAGTGAAAACAGCAGCAGCATTTTACGCTTACGCCAATGCCGATATCGCTTCGGTAACTATAACACCGCCTATCGACGGAGGTGAACCGTTTGAACTTTCCCGCAGCCCCGAATCTTCCTATACTTTCTTTAAAGAGCCGGATGCTGCAGACTTCAAAACAGAGTTGCCACCCACAGGCACCTATCAGTTTGATGTAAGAAATACGCGCGGAGAAAATATTTTGAGGGAGGATGTGCTCGAAGCGCCCGGCCTCGATATCCCGGTAATCGATTCAACAAGTTATCAATCCGAAAGCTTGTCATTACAAGTGAACTGGCAAAGTGTTCCCGGCGCAGACGGATATGTGGTGAAACTTCTGAATTCAGAAGGGTTAACCATTTTTATCAGTTATGCCGTTGTTCCAACAGCAGAAGAGCTTGTTATTAATTCGACTTCGGGAAACTGGGCAACCCAGGCTTCCCCCGGCGATAACCTGACACTCCAGGTTCAGGTCTTTGCTTACGAATCCGGTGCAACAAATGAAATAAACATCTATAACATCGGTGAAATTGCCATCGGCGAACAGGAAATCATCTGGGGGCAGTAAAAGTCCAAACATTTTTTAAGTCCCTAAAACGGAGTATAATATTTCTTTTCTACACCTCAACCATTCATTCCATAAAAAATTACAAACAAGACACTTAGCAAAACAATACTATTTTTGTAGTAATTTTATTAAAAAAATAGTTTTATTTCTAAATTATTAGTACTATATTTGTAGTAGAAAAATTGAATGGAATGAAAACACTGACAAAAGCTGAAGAGCAAATTATGCAAATTCTTTGGGACTTAAAAGAAGGAGTGGTGAAAGATGTGGTGGAACAGTTTGAAGAACCCCGACCAGCCTATACCACAGTTGCAACGGTTTTAAAGGTGCTGGAAAACAAAGGATTTGTGTCGTGCCGTAAAATTGGCAACACCAATTTATTTTATCCTGATGTAACCAAAAATGAATATGCACGTTTTCAGTTTAGTTCCCTGTTAAAAGATTATTTCCACGGTTCGTTTCCTAAACTGGCCACTTTTTTTGCGAAAGAAAATAACCTTAGTATTAGCGAACTGGAAGAGATGCTGAAAATTACGGAAAACGAATTAAAAAAGGACGAAAACAAAGAATAGCCATGGAAATCTTTATCGCATTTTTAATCAAAGCTTCTGCCGGAATAATGCTGTTTTACCTGGTTTACTGGCTGTTTCTGAGAAATGAAACCTACCACCACGCCAACCGCTGGTTTTTACTGGCAGCGCTTTTTTCATCCGTTTTGCTACCACTTTTCCCGGTTCACTATACTCTACTGATAGAGCAGGAAACCAATTCCAACCTGTTTGCTGCCATTCCCGACACATTTAAACATATTCCTGTAGTTGCCGGTCAGGAAGAGGTTACCGGGACATTTAACTGGCAACAAGCCGTTTTGCTGGTTTATTTTACCGGTGCAGTCATTTTTTTACTGCGCCTGTTCACTCAAACCTTTATCCTGATTCATTTAATAATTAAACACCGAATAAAAACACGTGAAGGCATTCGCGTTGTGGAAAATGAAAAATACGGACTGCCTTTCTCTTTTTTCAACGTAGTTTTTATCAATCCGAAATTTCATAAACAGGAGAACCTGCCGGAAATTCTGGCTCACGAAAAAGTGCACATTCGTGAGA
>CAZXHP010000219.1:0-5836 GCA_964639655.1 uncultured Mariniphaga sp. | reverse complement strand
GTACTGATCTTCATAATATTTCTGGTAATCGCCCGAAGTTACATTTTTCAGCCACTCTTCGTTTTCAAGGTACCAGTCGATGGTTTTTTCAATACCTTCCTCAAACTGAAGCGAAGGCTCCCAGCCCAGTTCATTTTTCAGTTTGGTGGCGTCGATGGCATAACGCAAATCGTGACCGGCGCGGTCTTTTACAAACGTGATAAGCTTTTCCGATTCGCCTTCGGGCCGATTTAGTTTTTTGTCCATTACACGGCACATGGTGCGGATGAGGTCGATATTTTTCCACTCGTTAAAACCACCGATGTTATACGTTTCGCCTAATTTTCCCTGATGAAAAATAACATCGATGGCACGGGCGTGATCGACAACCCACAGCCAGTCGCGCACATTTTCGCCTTTGCCGTAAACCGGCAGCGGTTTTTTATTTTTAATGTTGTGGATGAACAGTGGAATAAGCTTTTCGGGAAACTGGTACGACCCGTAATTGTTGGAGCAGTTGGAAATAACCACCGGCAATCCAAACGTATCGTGATAGGCGCGCACAAAATGGTCGGAACTGGCTTTCGATGCCGAATACGGACTGTGCGGATCATAGCGGGTTTCTTCGGTGAACATACCTTCTTCGCCCAGCGAACCGTAAACCTCGTCGGTGGAAATGTGGTAAAACCGTTTATCTGAAAAATCATCCTTCCAAATATGTTTTGCTGCATTCAGCAGGTTTACGGTGCCAATTACGTTGGTATAAACAAATTCGGTCGGGTTCGAAATGGAGCGGTCAACATGCGATTCGGCTGCGAGGTGAATCACTCCGTCAAACTGTTTCTCTTCGAACAGCTTCAGAATAAAATCACCATCCACAATATCGCCTTTTACAAATTCGTAATTCGGCTTGTTTTCAATGTCTTTTAAATTAGCCAGGTTTCCGGCATAGGTAAGTTTGTCGAGGTTAACAATTTTGTAATCGGGGTAGTTGTTTACAAACAAACGAACAACGTGTGAACCGATAAATCCGGCACCGCCGGTGATAAGGATGGTTTTCATTCCAAAATGTTTTTAAGTTTGAATCAAAAATAGGCAATTCAAAATAAATCGTTTTTCGTTTCCCGAAAAACCTGAAAATTATTTACTGGTAAACTGCAAACTGCTTACTCAATCCCCCGCACCCGCTTTTCCCACTCCCAGGCCGAACGCAGTGTTTCATCAAGGTCTTTCTCAGCTTTCCAGCCCAGCTCTTCGTTGGCAAAAGTGGTGTCGGCCCATATTTTTTCGATGTCACCTGCACGGCGGTCAACAATTTTATAATTCAATTTTACGCCGGTAGCCTTTTCAAAACCTTTCACCATTTCCAAAACAGAAACTCCGGTGCCGGTCCCCAGGTTGAAAACCTCGTAGTTTTGTTTGTTTTTTTCCTGAAGAAGCCGTTCAATAGCAATCACATGTGCTTTGGCCAGATCCACCACATGAATGTAATCGCGAATGGCCGAACCATCGGGAGTATTGTAATTGTCGCCAAAAACCTTTAATTCTCCACGGATTCCGGCAGCAGTTTGGGTGATAAACGGAACCAGGTTTTGAGGAACCCCCAGCGGCAATTCACCAATCAGCGCCGACGTATGGGCGCCGATGGGATTAAAATAGCGCAGGGCAATTCCACGCAGTTGCGGATTAGCGGCAATGGTGTCGCGTAAAATGTCTTCATTCACCCGTTTGGTATTTCCGTAAGGCGATTCCGCATCTTTCCGTGGCGTGTCTTCGGTAACCGGCAACTTTTCGGGCTGGCCGTAAACCGTACAAGAACTGGAAAACACCAGGTGTTGTACACTGTATTTTATCTGGCACTCCAGCAAATTCATCATCGAAACCAGGTTGTTGCGGTAATAAAGCAGTGGTTTTTCCACCGATTCGCCCACTGCCTTTGAAGCAGCAAAATGAATAATGGCTTCAATTCCGGGATTCCGATCAAAAAAATCACCCGTTTTCTCCTGATCGGCCAAATTAAAATTTTCAAACTCCGGTTTAATACCTGTAATTCTTTCAATATTGTCCAACACATCAACACTCGAATTGGACAGGTCATCTACTACAACAACTTCATAACCTGATTCCTGCAACTCAACAACGGTATGCGAACCAATGTATCCGGTTCCTCCCGTAACTAATATTTTTTTACTCATTTTAATCTGTTTTCCGGGTAAAATTAAAAATTTCCGGTCAGGTATAATGAAGAATTTTGGCGTTCGTGCACTTTTTGGCAAAATTTAAACCTTGCCTCAACAGATGTTTTCTTAATTTTACACCTGTAAATCAAATTAACATGAATTTAGACAAATATATCCAACACCTTTTACCTGAAAATGAAACAGTAATTATACCGGGCTTCGGAGCGTTTATTTCTGAATACCGACCGGCACAAATCGATGAAAAATCGGAAGAAATAACTCCTCCTTCCAGAACGGTCTTTTTCGATTCGAAAATGAAACACAACGACGGACTGCTGGCAGGTGCAATTGCACAAAGCGAACAAATTCCGGTGCAGGAAGCGTTAAAAAAAATTGAAGAGGCTTGCGAAGAAATTTTTTACCGGCTGGACAAAGGTGAAAAGGTAACCCTTAAAAACACGGGAACGCTCTTTTATAATGAAAACCGCGAGGTTCAATTCGAATATTCGGGTGAACTGAACTTATTGCCCGATGCATTTGGCCTTGAAGCAACAGCATTGAAAGATGAACCGGAAGAAAAAGCTGAAGAAAAACAAAAGGAATCTCCGGTTGTTGGCGGCATAAAAGAAAAGGCAGAGCAACCAGAGCCGGAAGCAAAAAAACAGGAGCCGGTTGCATCCGGTATTCCCCGGGAACCGCAGTCTGCTGAAAACCAGAAAAAAAAGAAAAAACGCTGGATTTGGCCACTGCTGCTTTTAATTCCTCTTATTGCTGCCGGGGTGTATTTCCTTCAAAAAGAAAAGGAAGAACCACAAAAACCTGTGGAAGTTAAAATCAAACCCGTTGAAAAAGAAGAACAACCGGTTCAGATTGCTGACACAACCGTCCGCGACTCTGTTGTAATACCACAACCTGATACTTTAAAAACGGAAGAACTAGTAACGAATTATGCGGATTACATGGAACCGGATACTGCAAAATTTTATGTGATAGGGGGCAGTTTCGAAAATGCCGAAAATGCGGAAAAGTATTTGTCACGGATGAAAAAAGAAGGATATTCCCCCTTCCATTTGGGGAAACATGGTAGTTTTTACTTGATTGGTCTTGAAATTTATGATAACGAGATTGAAGCGTACGGAGCTCAGTACAATTTTTTGGACAAATATCCGGATTCGGGAGTTTGGGTCTTTATCCCGGAATAACGAACATCTAAACCAATTTTAAAATGAATCCATCAAGAAGAAAATTTATTAAAAATTCAGCGCTGGCAGCAACGGCTTTTGGTGCCGCTACTGTTATTCCCTCAAAAGTGTGGTCGGCAGGTTTCGCGCCATCCGACAAAGTAAATGTAGCCCTGATTGGTTGTCGCAATATGGGTTTCGGAATTCTCCGGCATCATCTCGATACCGGATTGGTAAACTGCGCTGCACTTTGCGATGTAGATCAGAATGTGCTTAAAGAAAAGGCAGAATCTGTTAAAAATGATTTCAACCAATCGCCCGAACTTTACAGCGACTACCGTAAGGTGTTGGAAAGAAAGGACATTGATGCAGTAATTATCGGCACGCCCGACCACTGGCACTGCCTGATTACAGTTGATGCATGCAGCGCCGGAAAGGATGTTTATGTGGAAAAACCCATGGCCAACACCATTGGCGAATGCAACATTATGGTGAAAGCGGCCAAACGCTATAACCGCATTGTGCAGGTGGGACAGCAGCAACGCAACGGCAAAGTGTTTGTCGATTCAATGAACCTGATTAAATCCGGAGAAATAGGAACATTACGAAAAGTAAACATCTGGGCCAATTTCAATTACGGATTGGGAACAACCCTGGTAGAAGATTCAACCGTTCCAGAAGGAGTGGACTACAATATGTGGTTGGGCCCGGCTCCCGAACGGCCTTTTAACCAGGCACGTTTTCACGGAAGCTGGCGCCATTTCTGGGATTACGGCGGCGGATTGATGTCCGACTGGGGCGTTCACCTCATCGATATGGGCCTGTGGGCAAAAGACGTGGTAAAAGGGCCTGAGAAAGTAGTAACCTATGCCGGTAATCTTTCGAAACAAATTATGGCCCGTGAAACGTTCGATACCATGAATGTAATCTACCCGAAAGATGATTTCGTTATCAATTACGATTTAACTGCCGGAATTCAGCAGGGTCCTTTCGATTCAGCCTACGGAATTCAGTTTATTGGCGAAAAAGGATTGCTGGTTGCCGACCGTAGCAAGTACCATCTTTATCCGGAATGGGACGGGCAAAAAAATACGCCAAAAACCGAAGAGGTACATTACGATCAGGGAAAAGAATCGCATCGGGAGCATGTGGATAATTTCCTGGAATGCCTGAAAACCAGGGAAACACCAGCCTGCCCCCCTGAAATTGGCCGGGCTGCAGCCATTCATGTACACATTGCCAACATTGCCGCGCGTGTTGGAGAAACCGTTCTGGAATGGGACGATGCCAACAACCGGTTTACCAACTGCGATAAGGCCAATGCATTCATTACACCGGAATACCGGAAACCCTGGAAATTACCGGAAGTGTAAATCAAAAAAACCAAATTAAAATTATGAATACCAGAAGGATTTTTATAAAAACAAGTGTGGCTGCAACTGCCGGTATGCTCTGTGCAAATCCGTTGCTGGCAATGGCTGCCGAAGGAAAAAGCAAACTTAAAAAATTCGGTTTTATCTCAGGAATTGCCGGTGAAGCCATGAAAGCCGATTGGAAGGGCACATTGAAAAAAGCTGTGGAGTTTGGTTTTTCGGAACTGGAAGGGGGGACCAATTTTGCCTCTTCACCGCATGAATTTGTAAGTTTTTGCAAAGAAATAGGAATTAAACCCATTGCCGGAAGTGTCAGTTTTCGTTCGTCCAACGAAGAACTCAAAAAAAGTTTCGACAAAGTAAAATCATTTGGACAAAAATACGTGATTGATTACTGGCCCTGGTACGGCGATGTTCCTTTTGACCTCGAAGACTGCAAAAAGTCGGCTGAACGGTTGAATGAAGTGGGAGCACTGGCTAAAAATCACGGATTGAATTTCTTGTGGCACAACCACGACAATGAATTCCGTGAAATGGAAGAAGGCTTGCCATTTGATTACCTGATGGAAAACACCGACCCGAAGTTTGTAAATTGCGAAATGGACATTTACTGGGTAAAAAAAGGTGGTGGCGATCCGTTGGAAGTGCTGAAAAAATATGCAGGAAGAATTCCAATATTGCACGTAAAAGATATGGCACCCGACGGTGATTTTATCTGCCCCGGCCGTGGAATCATCGACTTCGGATCAATTTTTCAGGAAGCCAAAAAGCAAGGCATCAAACACTATTTTGTGGAACGCGATAACGAACCTGATGGAATTGGTTGTTTGCAGTCGAGTGCAGAATATTTGAAAAATTTGCGATTTTAGTTCAGTTTTGAAATGGTTTCGAAAGATTTGAAAAATAAAATCATCATTTCCAATCCCGGCGGACTTCCCAAAGGAATGCCGGCAAAGGATTTCGGTAAATACAGCCTTGCGCGGAATGCCATTATCGCCAATATAATGCAACGTGCCGGTTTTATCGAAAAACTGGGTACCGGAATTACCAGAATTAAACAGGAAATTGAAAAAGCAGATCTTCCCGAACCAGTGTTTCATTACAATTACTTTTTTGCAGTTGA
>CAZXHP010000218.1:0-5877 GCA_964639655.1 uncultured Mariniphaga sp. | reverse complement strand
TAATAAAAAGAATTAACAATTGGAATGAAAAACAAAACAAAGTATCGAGCAGAAACCCACACCCTCCTTGGGAGGGGGCAGGGGGAGGCCAACATTGTCATCATAAAATACAACGCCGGGAACATAGAATCGGTAAACAATGCGCTGAACCGGTTGGGGGTTAATGCAGAAATCACTGCCGATCCGAAGAAAATCAGAAATGCCGACAAAGTGATTTTCCCCGGAGTGGGTGAAGCCAGCACCACCATGGAATATTTGCGCAGGCACAAGCTCGATGAACTTATTATTTCGCTAAAACAGCCGGTACTGGGCATTTGTCTGGGATTGCAACTCATGTGTTCGCATTCGGAAGAAAACGACACGCCATGTTTGAGAATTTTTGAAGAAAAGGTAAAACGGTTCGTTCCCGAACCGGGCCAAGAATATATAACAAAAGTACCTCACATGGGATGGAATGCCGTTTACAACCTAAAAAGCGGCTTGTTTTCGCCCGACCTGGAAAATGAATACGTCTATTTTGTTCATTCCTTTTACGCGGGATTAGGCGAACACACGGCTGCAACCTGCAACTACATTCAACCGTTCAGTGCTGCTTTGCAAAAAGACAATTTTTACGCCACCCAGTTTCACCCGGAAAAAAGCGGGAAAGTTGGTGCGAAAATTTTAGAAAACTTTTTGAAAATTTAAACGTTAAACCGAATCATGGATAGACTAACAATTATAAAAGTTGGCGGGAAAGTAGTGGAAGATTCCGAATCGCTGAACGCCTTGCTGGACCAGTTCATTAAATTTTCCGGAAATAAAATTCTTGTACACGGTGGTGGCCGAACGGCAACCGAAATTGCAGCAAAACTGGGCATTGAAACCGAAATGGTGGAAGGCCGTCGTATCACCGGCAAATCGATGCTCGATGTGGCAACTATGGTGTACGGCGGTCTGGTCAACAAAAAAATTGTGGCAGGATTGCAGGCGCGCGGCTCCAACGCCATTGGGCTTACCGGCGCCGATCTCAATCTCATCACTGCGCGAAAACGTCCGGTACAGGAAATCGATTACGGTTTTGTGGGCGATGTGGTGGATGTGAACAGTCGCGAACTTCGAATGCTTATTGAAGAAAATGTGGTGCCGGTAATTGCGCCGCTTACCCACGACGGGAATGGACAACTTTTAAACACCAATGCCGATACCATTGCTGCCGAACTCTCCTCGGAACTGGCCGACTTTTTCAGCGTTTATCTGTTTTACTGTTTCGAAAAAAAAGGCGTACAGGTAAATCCTGACGACGAAAGTTCAGTCATTCCGGAACTGGACACTACGCTTTTTCAGCAATACCAGCAGGAAGGAATAATCAATTCGGGAATGATTCCAAAACTCGATAACGGGTTTCAGGCAAAACGCAACGGGGTGAAGGAAGTTCTGATTACCAACCCCGAGAACATGGCCAATGGCAGGGGTACCCGCCTGATTCTTTAAAAAAACTGCACCTGAAAAATATGACCAAATCTTCAACTTCCAGAAAAAAAAACTACATTTGTGGGAAATGCAAAAACAGATTGCAAAACGAATAAATTATTTAACACAGAAAAAAGTAAATGGGAAGATCGCAGGAATCATTTAACAAAAAAGAAGTACGTAAACAGAAAGAAAAAAAACGGAAAGACAAAGAGAAAAAACGTCAGGCACGTAAAGAGAATAAAAACAGTCTCGACGACATGATTGCCTATGTTGACGAACACGGCAACATTACCGACACTCCCCCCGATCCCGATCAAAAAGAAGAAATTAATGCCGAAGATATTCAGGTGAGCGTACCCCGCGGTCCGCTCGAAGAAGTGGATCCTATCCGCAAAGGAACAGTTACTTATTTCAATGCATCGAAAGGATTTGGATTTATCACCGACCAGGAAACCCGTGAAAGCGTGTTCGTGCATGTAAACAATACGCTGGAGGAAATCCGCGAAGGTAACCTGGTAAGTTTCGAAGTGGAAAAAGGACAAAAAGGACCGGTTGCTGTAAAAGTTCAGGTGGTCAGATAGTTTACAGCCAACCCGGTTTATTTCCCCAGGTGCCTGATTATGTTGATTAATACAGTCAGGAAAACACTTACAAGAATCATAGAAGTTATGGGAAAGTAGAACTTACTGCTTTCCTTTTCGATACGAATATCGCCCGGGAGTTTTCCAAACCAGTTAAATAACCAGGGCGCCAGGTAAAGGAGCACCCCAATCACAATTAAAATAATTCCTGCAATAACAAACCAACGGGCCATATTTTTTTTTAAAAAGAATACAAATTTAAAAATTTCCGGAAACCCGTTTAATTATGCTGATTCAGACAGAAATGTGGCATCTAAAGCATATTTGTGTTACTAAACGCCAGGGAAGATTTCTCTTTCAGAAAAAAATCGTTTCTACTTTTGCCGGAGTAACTGAACTAATTACCAATGCAAAAGAACTATTCATTGTTAAAAACAGGTTTTATACTGCTTTTCATTTTACCCACAGTGTTTTTCAGTAATAAAATCAAGGCTCAGGGGGAGCCGGCAACAACACATTTCATTGTAACAGACCAGTTCGGGTATCGTCCGGTTTCGCAGAAAGTAGCGGTTATCAGAAATCCACAGGTGGGTTTTGATTCGCTCGACGTTTTTATTCCCGGCAATACTTATGCGCTGATTAACAACGAAACCAAAGAGCAGGTTTTTTCAGGAACTCCGGTTGCATGGAATGGTGGTGCTACTGACAATTCGTCGGGTGATGCAGCCTGGTGGTTCGATTTTTCTTCGTTTACTGAACCCGGGGAATATTACGTTTTGGATGTTGACAGTAATTTACGCTCATTTACGTTCGGGATAAAAGAAAATATTTATGAAGAAATCATGTTTCATGCCCTGCGCACATTTTTCTACCAGCGTTCCGGCTTTGAAAAGCAACCTCCGTTTGCATGTGAAGAATGGGCCGACGGCGCCAGCCATTTGCAGGACAAACAAGCCCGCGATTTTTTAAGCAGGAACGACGCATCAACCGAATGGGATGTTTCGGGAGGCTGGTACGATGCGGGCGATTACAATAAATACACAAGCTGGACAGCCAGTTACATTGTGGATTTTATGAAAGCATTCATCGAAAATCCCGGCGTTTGGGGCGACGATTACAACATTCCTGAATCGGGAAACAATATTCCCGATATTCTGGACGAAGCAAAATGGGGACTCGACCATCTTTTGCGGTTACAAAAACCCGACGGAAGCCTTCTCAGCGTGGTGGGAGCAGCTCATGCCAGTCCCCCGTCTGCAGCAACCGGACCAACCTATTACGGAAGACCGAATACATCGGGCACATTAAATGCTGCCGGTGCTTTTGCCATTGCATCAAAAGTTTACCGCTCGGTTGGGTTGAAAGATTATGCCGACTCGTTAAAACAAAGTGCCATAAAAGCCTGGCAATGGGCCGATGAAAATCCGAGTGTTATTTTTCAAAACAATACAGGTTCAACCAGCGGTTTGGCTGCCGGCCAGCAGGAAACCGACGATTACGGGCGGTTTGTGGCTAAAATGCAGGCCGCTGCATTTCTTTATGAAATTACCGGAGAAACCGTTTACAAAAACTTTTTTGAAAGCAACTACACGCAGGTGCACCTCATGCAGTGGACATTTGCCTATCCGTTTGAACGAAATAACCAGGAAACTTTGCTTTATTACACAACACTCGACGGGATCTCTTCATCTGTAAAATCGAATATTCTGAATAAGTACCGCGATGCTATGAACGGTTCTGAAAACTTTCCGGCTTACCGAAACCACAAAGACCCTTATCTGGCTCATATAAAAGATTATACCTGGGGAAGCAATTCAACCAAGTCTCACAAAGGATTAATGTTTTTAGCCTGGGAAACGTACAACCTGAATCCCCAATACAATACCGAAGCCCTGGCCGTTGCCGAAAATTACCTCCACTATCTTCACGGAGTTAATCCCTTCAATAGGGTATATCTTTCAAATATGTATGGCTCGGGAGCAGAAAACGCCGTCAATGAATTTTATCATTCCTGGTTTACCGATGGCAGTGCAAAATGGGATCGTGCAGGCGAATCATTGTATGGCCCGGCTCCCGGTTTTTTAACAGGCGGGCCCAATCCTTATTACGACTGGGATGGCTGCTGCCCTTCGGGTTGCGGAAGTTCTTCCAACAATGCCTTGTGTTACAGCGAATCCATTTCCCCACCTAAAGACCAGCCCGACCAGAAATCGTATAAAGACTTTAACACTTCGTGGCCGCTCAATTCATGGTCGGTTACCGAAAACAGTTGCGGATATCAACTGAACTATATCCGTCTGATGTCCAGGTTTTTACCGACTCAGTACGATTGTGCAGGCATTTTTAACGGCACAGCCTCTTACGATGTTTGCGGAGTTTGTTCGGGTGGTACAACAGGAATAACACCCGCGACCAGTGCAGAAGACTGCATTGCTACTACTTCTGCTGAAATAAAAACAATAACGCCTGAAATCTATCCGAATCCTGCATCAAACATCTTAAATATTCAGTTTGAAGCGGAAAAAGAATTCAGGGTTCAAATTATGGATTCGCAGGGAAAACTTGTAATGAAAAAAATCTGCAAGGGCGACAGTACAATGAAAATCGGCAAACTAAAACCCGGAAGTTACATCGTTATTTTAACCGGTAAAGACGAAACCTGGAATAAAAGATTTGTAAAATTATAGTCCGGATTTCGTAAATAAAATTCACCGGAAGGTTAAGTTTTTTTCAACTCATCCAGCCAGTTGAGAATCTTTCCGAAATGCGAACCTTCCCAGTAAATTTTCCCACAGCCGGTACATTTCCAGAATTCCTTGTAATAATTCAAAGTATCGTCCGGCAATCTGGAGGCTAATTTCGATTTGGAAATTTCTTCCAGTTCGCCGTTGCAGTTGGAACAACGCGAAAAAGGCCGGAAAGAATTTTGTAGCTGAAACCGCTCAATCACTTCGGTCAACTGTTTCTTCGGATCATCATTTCGAATAAAGTAGCCATGCGTAACCGCATTTTGTTTTAAAATACCCTTGTCGCGTGTAAGAATAATGCGCTTTTCTTTTAATGATGTTTCGATGATTTCGTCATCTTCAAAATCATTTCTGAATAATGTGTCAAAACCCAGCAGTCGAAGCTTTTGAGCCAGTTTACCCAGGTTTACATCCACCACAAAACAGGTTTCGCGCAACGGCTTTGGTCTGAGTTTTATTACCGGTGAAATATCGAGCGATTCAAATTGAGGGTAAACTGAAATATTCTCCCCACCCTTGATTTGGTAATCGAAACCAACCGATTCACCGTCCACCAAAATTAAATCTACTTCACCATGCGGAACCCCAATAGCCTGAATGGTATTTTTTATGGCAGGATTACCTTTAAATTCGTACGTAAATGCTTTCTTTTTCCATCCCTCAGGCAAGTGATCGTTCAGTTCTTCGTAAAACCGAAAACTTGCTTTCCGAATAACAGGAGAATGGTTTAAGCCGGTATGTTCGTCCCTATCATACTTCATATTTTTTCAATAATAAGAAAACGAAAGATACTAATTCCTATGCTGTTTTTCAATTAAAATCCTGAATTCCAATGTTTGCTGATTTCAGTAAGTATTATTTTTAATAAAATCAGTTTACTATCTTTGCATAAAATTGATAGGATTATGGAACAGCTTCAATTATTTACAAAAATTAATTATTTACCTGCCGATTTAAAATCAGAAGTGAATGACTTTATTGATTTTCTTTTAAGCAAAAAACAGAAAAAAGCAAAAAAGAAAACACCAAAATACGGCTGTGCAAAAGGTCAGATTTATTTAGCACCTGACTTTGACGAACCTTTGGATGATTTT
>CAZXHP010000217.1:0-5901 GCA_964639655.1 uncultured Mariniphaga sp. | reverse complement strand
TTAGGGACGGGATTGCTGGCAGGCAATTTTTTTGTTCGGTTAATTCATCATTGTAAAACCGGATGCAACATGGGGAATTAATACGCTGGCTTCGGTAGGGTTGATGCCGGGGTCTCTATATTGTTCGGAAAAAAAAGGGAATCTGAGGAAACGGCCGGCATCTGTGCGGAAATAGAAGAGTTCTCCCCTTGATTGTATAGGCAGGGGCAGGAGTAGAATTTTTTCCCATAAAATGATTGTCGTATCTTGCGTTGTATTGGATACCTCAATATGAATTGAATATTTTCTAAAATAATATACCGTGAACAAAATTACTATCTTGTTGCCAGCCTCCATTTTGCTTTTTTCAGCCTGTCAGGACCGGCAGAAAACGGAAACCGAACCGCAAAGACCCAACATCATCTATATACTGGCTGATGATTTGGGCTATGCAGAACTGGGGTGCTACGGCCAGACAAAAATTGAAACGCCAAACATTGATGCGCTGGCAAAAAACGGCATGCGGTTTACGCAGCACTACACCAGCTCGCCGGTGTGTGCACCCGCCCGCTGCATGTTGCTCACCGGCCTGCACTCGGGTCATGCACAAATCAGGGGCAACGACGAGTGGGCCGACCGCGGAGACGTTTGGAACTTCGAAGCCATGGCCAACGACCCGAACCTTGAAGGTCAGCGCCCTTTGAAACCGGGCACGCAAACGATTGGAACATTGCTTCAAGAGGCTGGGTACACCACCGGAATTGTTGGCAAATGGGGCCTGGGCGGACCGCTTACCGAAGGCATTCCCAACAAGCAGGGCTTCGACTTTTTTTACGGCTACAACTGCCAGCGGCAGGCGCATACCTACTTTCCGGTGCACCTGTGGAAGAATACCGAAAAAGTGCTGCTCAACAACAAAATGGTTTCGCCCAACACCCGCCTCCCGGAAGGTGCCAATCCATACAATCCTGAATCATACAGCGATTTCTGGCTCACCGAATATTCTCCCGATTTGATGCAAAAGGAGGTCATTCAGTTCATCACCGAAAATAAAAACCAGCCATTTTTTTTGTACTATGCCAGTCCGATTCCCCACGTTCCGTTGCAGGCTCCCAAACGGTGGGTGGATTACTATGTGAATAAATTTGGAGATGAGGAACCTTACACCGGCGATAAAGGTTATTTCCCGCATCGTTATCCGCGTGCAGCTTATGCGGCCATGGTTTCTTATTTCGATGAACAGGTGGGGGAAATTGTGGCTACCCTGAAAGAACTGGGGCTTTACGAAAACACCCTCATCCTTTTTTCCAGCGACAACGGACCAAGTTTTAACGGGGGAACCGACTCCCCCTGGTTCGACAGCGCACACCCGTTTAAAAGCGAGCAGGGCTGGGGAAAAGCCAACCTGACTGAAGGCGGCATTCGCATTCCTATGATCGCCCAGTGGCCGGGAAAAATTGAACCCGGCGCCAAAACCGACCTGCTTTCAGCGCATTACGATGTATTGCCCACCCTGTGTGAAATTGTAGGAACAGAGCCGGAGGGCAATACCGACGGCATCAGTTTTTTGCCCACGCTATTAGGCGAAGAGAACCAGAAGGAACATGAGTTTTTGTACTGGGAATTTCCTGCATCGGGCGGACAGCAGGCCGTTCGCATGGGCAAATGGAAAGGCCTGCGGAAAAATATTTTCAAAGACGATTTACACATCCAGCTTTACAATCTGGAGGAAGATATCCGGGAACAAACCGATGTTTCCGCCCAATATCCTGATATCGTTCAAAAAATCGAATCTATTTTTGCCCGTGAACATATGCCGGCTGAAATTGAAAGGTTTAAAATAAAACAGTTGGGCGATTAAAACATTGATGTTATTTTTGAACCGTTACCGACAAAAAAATTCGAAAAATTCAAATTATGAACAAATCAACCATGCTTCTCCCCGCTTCACTCCTTCTTTTCACGGCCTGTCAAAATCAGCAAAAACAGGAAGAACCACAAAAGCCCAACATCGTAGTTATTTACATGGATGACCTGGGCTATGGCGACATGAGCGCTTACGGAGCTACTGAACTGAAAACGCCCAACTTCGATAAACTGGCAGAAGGCGGCATCCGGTTTACCACAGGATACGCCTCGTCAGCAACCTGCACCCCCAGCCGGTATGCGTTGCTTACAGGCGAGTACCCGTGGCGGAATGAAAGTGCCCGAATTCTTCCCGGCTCGGCGCCTCTGATTATCGACACAGCCAAAATGACCATTCCTAAAATGCTGAAGGAACAGGGCTACCACACCGGGATTGTAGGCAAATGGCATTTGGGTTTGGGAATCGGAAACGTGGACTGGAATCGGCGTGTTTCACCAGGCCCAAACGAAGTTGGGTTTGATTATTCATTTATTATGGCAGCCACGCAGGACAGAACACCTACTGTTTATCTCGAAAATGGATACGTGGTTGGCCTTGAACCGGACGACCCGCTGCTGGTAAGCTACCAGGAAAATTTTGAAGGTGAACCCACCGGGCTCGACAACCCGGAGCTCTTAAAAATGAGGTGGCATCACGGCCACAACAACTCCATACACAACGGTATTCCGCGAATCGGTTTTCAAAAAGGCGGTAAGTCGGCGATGTGGGTAGACGAGAACATGGCCGATGATTTTCTGGGAAAAGCACAGGAATACATCCGGGAACAAAAAGAGCATCCTTTCTTCCTTTATTATGCACTGCACCAGCCGCATGTGCCCCGAACCCCGCATCCGCGTTTTGCAGGTTCTTCGGGAATGGGGCCGCGTGGCGATGTCATCGTGGAGGCCGACTGGTGCGTGGGTGAATTTATAAATACACTCGAACAGGAAGGCCTGCTTGAAAATACACTCATCATTTTTACCAGCGATAACGGCCCGGTGGTAAACGACGGGTATCACGACGATGCCGTGGAAAAACTGGGAAACCACAAACCCTGGGGCCCGCTGCGCGGCGGTAAATACAGCCTCTTGGAAGCCGGCACGCGCGTACCGTTTGTTGCTTACTGGAAAGGGAAAATAGAACCTGCCGTTTCCGACGCTGTGGTGTCGCAACTCGACTTGTTCTCATCATTTGCCCAACTGGTTGGCAGCGAAAAGCAAGGTCCCGACAGCAAAGAACTGCTGGATGTATTTATGGGAGAGAGCAACGAGGGCCGCGAAGAGTTAATTATTGAAGCTACCTCGAGAACAGCATTACGCAAAGGCGACTGGGCAATGATTCCACCTTACAACGGCCCGGCGAAAAATGAAATGGTAAATATCGAACTGGGCAATTCGTCAGCGTTTCAACTCCATAATCTCAGTGAAGATTTAGACCAGCAGAATAATCTTGCGAAAGAAAATCCGGAAAAATTGCAGGAAATGATTGAAACATTCAGCAGCATCCGGGGAAAAGAATTCGACAAAATTGAACAGTTGGAACTGAAATAAAACCAAATCGACATGAGGCTTTCAACAATTTTTATCATTAGTCTTATATTATTATTTTTTGCATCCTGCACAAAAAAAACTGAATTCTCGGCTAACTTCGACAATACCCACGACCGTGTGTGGGTGGGAAAAGATTTCTGGTCGGTTCCGCTGGAAGACTGGAAAGTGGAAGACGGCAGGCTTCACTGTGTGGGAACAGTTCCCAATTCGAGGGTGAATCTGCTCACCCGGGTTCTTTCACCCGGAGCAGGAAATTTTGAAGCTTCGGTAAAAATCAGCCTTAAAGAAAAAGGTAACGTACCTGGCTCTGCCGGTCTTTTGGTGGGTCTGTACGACGAAGAAGACCCCGATGTCAGGGCAGCCTGCTATTTTGGTAAAGGAGTGAATGCCGGAATAAGTTTGCAGGGCTTCGCCTTTTTAAACGATGAACGGGCCAATCTGCCAGAAGATTTCGATTTTTCAGAAGTATTGATTTCGGTTTCAGGAAACAATAATCAACTGAAATTAAAAGTTGCCGACAAAAACGGCAATAGCCCCGATGAACTTTCTCTGAACGTAGAAGGAATTCAGGGATTGATTGCCGCAGCCAACAACATTATTTTAGGCGGAAACGAAAAACCGGGCAATTCGCTGTTCAGTTTTGATGAGTTGAAACTATCAGGTTCAAAAGTAATCGCCCAACCTGAAAACGCTTTTGGCACGGTACTTTGGACCATGCACACCCTCAGCAAAGGAACTGTAAAAATGATGGCTTTGCTGCCGCCCGTCGGAGAAAATGACAATCAGCAAGTAAGTCTTCAGCTAAATGAAAACGGAAACTGGAAAACTGTGGCCACAGAACAAATTGAGCCGGATTCGCGTACCGCAGTTTTTAAGCTGGAAAACTGGGATTCCACCAAAGATACAGAATACCGTGTGGAATATATTGAAAAAGGAAAAGACGGAGCTGAAATGCCCGACTACTACGAAGGAACTATCCGCAAAGACCCCGTGGACCGTCCGTTGAAATTTGGCGGCCTCACCTGCCAGTATCATTATGGTTTTCCTTACACCCCGCTGGTTCAAAATCTTACCAAACTCAATCCCGACATCCTGTATTTTTCCGGCGATCAGATTTACGAAGGAAACGGCGGATACCCCATAAAAAGGGAACCCGCAGATGTTTCCATTCTGAGTTACCTTGGTAAATACTACATGTTTGGCTGGGCATTCGGCGATTTGATGCGGGATGTACCAACAATTTGCACCCCCGATGATCACGATGTTTTTCACGGAAATCTTTGGGGCGAAAGTGGAATTGCTAAGCCAGGTGGTTTACCCAGCGATGACACGCGTGGTTTTGTGCAATCAGTTGAAATGGTAAATGTGGTAAATCAAACCCAGTGTGCCCAGTTGCCCGATCCCTACGACTCCACACCCATCGAACAAGGGATGAGCGTTTGGTACACCGACCTGACTTACGGAAGGGTGAGTTTTGCCATTATCACCGACCGCATTTTCAAAACCGGTCCGGAAGCGGTTTCCGACTGGGAAGGCCGTCACGACCACATGAAAGAACCCCGTGAAGATTTGTCGTTCCTCGACAAACCGGGTGTGGAAATGATTGGCGAACGGCAAACCAAATTCCTGAACGACTGGGTAACGGACTGGGAAGAAACCGACATGAAAGTCTTGCTCTCCCAAACGGTTTTTGCCAATGTAGCAACGCATCACGGCACGTACGATGGTTACCTTTACGGCGACCTCGACTCGGGAGCCTGGCCAAAATCGGGCCGCGACAATGTCATTCGCCTGATGCGAAAAGTGGCTGCCTTCCATGTCAACGGGGATCAGCATGTTCCGTCTCTGGTTCAATACGGAATCGATGACTTTCAGGATGCAGGCTGGAGCTTTTGCACACCTGCTATTGCCGTTGGATACCAGCGCTGGTTCCGTCCCGATGAACTGGGGGTACCGGCCACTGACCGACCCGAACACGGTTATCCAAACACTGGAAAATATACCGATGCTTTTGGAAATAAAAACTTAGTGTACGCCATTGGCAATCCGGGAACCATCACCTCTGACAGGGAAAGCCGGTACAACCAGGCGCTGCTTCGCTCTTCGGGTTTTGGATGCATTACGTTCAACCAAACCGAACGGACCATTTTAATCGATGCATGGCGATTTAAAGCCGATGTGGAAAATCCCAATCCGGTGCGCGACCAGTTCCCGGGGTGGCCGAAACAAATTTCACAGTTCGATAATCTCGGAGTTGGCGCTGAAAATGTTTTACCCGAAATTTCGGTAAACCAGCCCAACCAGGTGATGCAAATATGGAATGAAAAAACCGGCGATCTGGCTCATATCTATCGTATAAAAGGCAATACGGTTCAGCCAAAATTATTTGAAAGCGGAACGTTTACGGTTATTATTGGAGAAAACAAGAGAAGAGAAGCAATTACCGGTCTGAAAACTCAAAAAGGA
>CAZXHP010000216.1:1871-5932 GCA_964639655.1 uncultured Mariniphaga sp. | reverse complement strand
GTTGGAAAAACTACGCTTGTTTTACAATACATTAAAAGTCAGCTTCAAAACGAAAAGGTTATTTATCTTCCACTTGATAATCCTTATTTCTACAGCAACAAGCTCACTAAAACAGTTGAATTCTTTATAAAAACCGGATATACCCATTTTTTTCTCGACGAAGTACATAAATATCCCCATTGGTCAGCAGAGATTAAAAACTTACACGACACCTACCGTAAAATTAAAATTGTTTTTACGGGTTCATCCGTTTTACATTTAATAGAAGGTGCCGCAGATTTAAGCCGCAGGGCTATGATTTATGATCTTCCGGGTTTATCTTTTCGTGAATACCTGGAATTTAGAACTGAAATATCATTCCCTTCGTTTTCTCTGGAGGAAATCCTGCAAAATCATCTTCAAATTGCGCAGGAAATCATCCAAAAAATTCGCCCCTTTGAATTTTTCAATCACTACCTGGAGCAAGGATATTATCCCTTTTTTATAGAAGCTGAAAAAACGTTTAAATTCAGGCTGGAAGCAGCTATTAACCAAACACTTGAAAGCGACCTGCCTTTAACGAAAAAAATCACTCCCGATATTGTGATTAAACTGAAAAAGATTCTGGGTGTGATTGCACAGTCGGCACCATTTAAGCCAAACATTCAAAAAATAAGCGAAAGGGTGGAAATTACCAGAAACTCCCTTGTGGTTTACATTCGTTATCTGGAAGATGCCGGTATCATCAGGCAACTTTACAGTGAAGTGTCGGGAATTGGTTCGTTACAAAAACCACAAAAAATCTATCTTGAAAATTCAAACTTAATCTATAGCCTTTCCCCGGGAACCGCTCAAGTTGGAACAGTAAGGGAAACATTTGCCGCAAACCAGCTTTCAAAATCGAAAACAATAACCTACCCAAAAACCGGAGATTTTCTGGTGAATGAAAAGTATCTTTTCGAAGTGGGAGGAAAAAACAAAACGAAAAAACAAATAGCCGGAATTGAAAATTCATTCATTTTGGCTGACAATACCGAAATCGGGTTTGGAAATAAAATCCCAATCTGGCTGATGGGGTTTTTGTATTGATAACCCCGCTTATGACTTTGACCGGTGGACCGGGTAAAAAAAAGCCTTCCCAAAAAAGAGAAGGCTTTTCAAATATCGTTACATTTCAGATTACTCTGAAAACCGTGCCTTTAAAAATTCCCTGTTCAACCGGGAAATGTTAGTGATGGAAATGCTTTTGGGACATTCCACTTCGCAGGCACCGGTATTGGTACAACCGCCAAAACCCAACTCATCCATTTTGGCCACCATATTGCGGGCGCGGGATTTGGCTTCTACTTTACCTTGCGGCAATTTGGCCAGGTGCGAAACTTTTGCTGCCACAAACAACATGGCCGATGAATTTTTACAGGCTGCCACACATGCGCCGCAACCGATACAAGAAGCAGCATCCATCGATTCTTCCGCATCTTCATAGGAAATCGGAATGGCATTGGCATCAGGTACACCGCCGGTATTTACCGAAATAAATCCACCAGCATAAAGGATTTTTTCGAAAGCGGTACGGTCAACCACGAGGTCTTTTATTACCGGGAAAGCCTTTGCACGCCAGGGTTCGATGGTAATAGTATCACCGTCTTTGAACTTTCGCATGTGCAACTGGCAGGTAGTAACTTCGGTATCAGGCCCGTGCGCACGACCGTTAATGTATAGGCTGCAGGTTCCGCAAATTCCTTCGCGGCAATCGTGATCGAAAGCAATCGGGTCTTTCCCGTCAATTATCAATTTATTGTTCAGGATATCCAACATTTCAAGAAAAGAAGAACCGGTTGAAATATTTTCAATAGTATAGGTTTCAAACCGTCCTTTATCGGCTGCATTATTCTGCCGCCAAACTTTTATATTGAGTTTTTTAAGAATTTTATCTGCCATAATTGATAAGATTATAGAAAATTAGATATGAGTACAAAGTATTTAAGAATTAGTTTGAACAGATTGTTTGAAACCATAAATCATTCTCTGAATTTCATTCAACATGGCGTCAAAATATTCAAATTCTTTTTGTGAAAGATATTCTAAATCGAAACAAAGAATAACTAATGTTTCCAATTCAAAAGAACTGCCATTAGCAATATCCAGAAACCGATTTAAATCATTTCCTGTATTTCTTCCACAACCCTCAGCTATGTTTGTTGGAATAGAAATAGCACTTCGTCTCATTTGCGACGTAATTCCAAAAAGTTCTTCTTTTGGAAATTTATGTGTCGCCAGATAAATCTCTTTAACAAGTTTTCTGCCTTTTTGCCAGACTTTCAATTCTTTAAACCTATGCATTTTTATTCCTTTTAATTAAAAATTCCTCATCTCAAATCTGAATACTCATTACTTTGTACTTGTTATTATTTATACGAGCGTTGAGTCAATTTCACATTCTCAAACACCAAATCTTCTTTATGAAGCACAGGCTCCTGCCCTTCCCCTTTGTATTCCCAGCAGGAAACGTAGGTGAATTTGTCATCGTTGCGTTTTGCTTCGCCTTCTTCTGTAACCGATTCTTCACGGAAGTGCCCGCCGCACGATTCATTTCGGTCGAGGGCATCCAGCGCCATCAGTTCGCCAATGTCGAAGAAATCGGCAACACGTCCGGCTTTTTCCAGCTCCGGATTCAGATTATTCAGTTCTCCCGGTATTTTCACATCTTTCCAGAATTCTTCACGAATTTCCCGAATCATCTGAACGGCTTTTTTCAGCCCTTCTTCGTTGCGCGACATGCCCACATAATCCCACATTACATGGCCCAGTTTTTTGTGGAAATAATCAACCGGTTTCGAACCTTTAATATTGAATAACTTTTCAATTCTCTCAGTTACCCCTTTTTCTACCTTCTCAAACTCCGGTGTATTGGTATCAATTTTTGGTGTAAGAATTTCGTCGGCCAAATAATCGCCAATAGTGTAGGGCAGTACAAAGTAACCGTCGGCCAGTCCCTGCATTAGCGCCGAAGCGCCCAAACGGTTTGCTCCGTGATCGGAGAAATTGGCTTCTCCAATGGAGTATAAACCCGGAACAGTGGTCATCAGGTTGTAATCCACCCAGGTTCCACCCATCGTATAATGGATGGCCGGGTAAATCATCATCGGCTCTTTATAGGGGTCAACATCGGTTATTTTTTCATACATCTGGAAAAGGTTTCCGTAACGGGCCTTAATCACGTTTTTACCAAGCCGTTCAATCGAATATTTAAAATCGAGGTAAACCGCTTTGCCTTCCGGATTTACCCCGTAACCGGCGTCGCATCTTTCTTTGGCGGCCCGTGAAGCTACATCCCGCGGCACAAGGTTTCCGTATGAAGGATAACGGCGCTCCAGGTAAAAATCACGATCTTCTTCCGGAATATCGTTCGGTCCGATTTCCCCTTTCCTGATTTTTTCAGCATCTTCTTTTTTCTTCGGAACCCAAACACGACCGTCGTTACGCAGCGATTCGGACATCAAAGTCAGTTTCGATTGCTGATCGCCATGTACCGGAATGCAGGTGGGGTGAATTTGCACAAAACAGGGATTTGAAAAAAATGCGCCTTTTTTGTAACACTGCCAGGCTGCCGAACCGTTGCTTCCCATAGCATTGGTTGAGAGGAAAAATACATTTCCATAACCACCGGTGGCCACAACAACTGCGTGAGCGCCAAAGCGTTTGATTTTTCCGGTAACCAGGTCGCGGGCAATTATCCCGCGGGCTTTCCCGTCAACAATAACCACGTCGAGCATTTCGTGCCTGCTGTACATTTCAACATTTCCCATTGAAATCTGTCGGTTCATGGCCTGATAGGCCCCTATAAGCAACTGCTGACCGGTTTGCCCCCGTGCATAAAAAGTACGGCTTACCAATGCACCGCCAAATGTTCGGTTGGCAAGCAATCCGCCATATTCGCGGCCAAAAGGAACGCCCTGGGCCACACACTGATCAATAATATTTGGAGAGACTTCAGCTAAGCGGTACACATTTCCCTCCCGCGAACGGTAGTCGCCCCCTTTTATGGTATCGTAAAACAACCGGAAAACCGAGTCGTTGTC
>CAZXHP010000216.1:0-1771 GCA_964639655.1 uncultured Mariniphaga sp. | reverse complement strand
AGGTATTTTTGAATCTAATATACTCATAACCAAATACTTTTTCGGATTTAAAATTTAATGAGGAAGTACAGCGGGATAGCAGCAAATCCAATAGCTACAATAATGGCGTAAATCTTTCCAATAATCTGAAGTCTGCTCATCCATTTTTTATTGCTCAGGCCCAATGTGTGGAAGCCTGACCAAAAACCGTGTGAAAGATGAAAGCCTAAAAGAATTCCACCGAAAATGTAAAAAATATCGTAGGCTACACTGCCCTTAAACAAATCGGCCACCAGCGTATAGGTATCTTCCATCTGTTTACCTCCTATTACCACTGTATTCATCGATTCAGGATTAAACCTGATAACCCAGAAAAAGTGAATGATGTGCACGATGAGGAAAACCAGCACCAATGCCCCAAGAACAAGCATATTTCGCGAAGTCCACGAACTGGAAACTCCCGGGCTCTTTTTATCGTATTTTACCGGTCGGGCACGCCAGTTTTCATATTCGAGGAAAAAAGACCAGAGAATATGCACCAGAAAACCCAGTCCCAGCAAGGGTTCAATGATTTTAACGGCCGGATTTGTAGCCATAAAGTGGGCAGCGCGGTTAAAAAGTTCCCCGCTGTCGTCAAAAATTAACAGAATATTCACAGTCAAGTGGACAGCGATAAAAACAACCAGGAAAAGCCCTGAAATGCTCATTATAAACTTTCTGCCAATTGACGCAGTTAAAAACTTGCTCATAAATTATTTATTTAATCGTGTTGACATTAATATTCGCATACAAAAGTAGCCCAACCCACTATTTTCCCCAAAAAGTTTCCACTAAAATAGCTAATTTAAATTGTTTCTAAGAAGTTAATTTAACATGATTTGAAGCACGTTTGAGGCCAAAAACAATCATTTCGATCTAATGTTCATTATTGCGCATGTTCTTTAAACGATTGATTCCAATCATTTAAAGAAAACTGGTCGGTTAAAGCAACCAGTTCGGTGGGATGAAAATTATGGCTGACCGGGCTGAATTCAATTTTACCGAAAACGCATTGAACAGCTAATGTTTGTCCTTCTTTTAAATTGACATACCCTTTAATGCGGTACGCCTTTGGAGCCCATTCATTTAAAAATTGAGTTAATGAATTACCTGAAATTTTTTTGCCGCTTTTTATGACCATGGAATTAACTTCGGGACGGGCAAGCGGATTGGCCAAATCAGGGTAAAATTTGGAAACCGCAGCAACGCCTGGATAAAAAACTGCATCACAAAAAGTTGTTGCACTAATCTCAGCAAACGGATTCATTTTTCGGATTTCAGCCTTCAATTCATCCACACTTTCAACCAAATCAGTTTTATTCACCAAAATCTTGTCTGCCATTCGAATCTGATGTTCAAGCCGCTGCCTCATCAAACCGGCTTTTTTAAAGTTAAGGGCATCCACAATGCACCAGTTTGTAGCCAGGTAAATTTTTTCAGAAAGCGAACCTGCGGAAACCACTTCGGCCACTGAGGCGGTATCCGAAAGGCCGGAGGCCTCGATAATCAAAATATCAGGTTGATGTTCGTCGATAAATTTTTCGAGCGAACGGGTGAAATCGCCCAGCAGACACACGCAAAAAACCGACCCATTATTTATTTCAAGTAGCTGAAAATTTTTCCCTGAATTTTTCAGTTCCACGCCGTCAACACTGGCCGGGGCAAACTCATTCTGAATAATTCCCAGCTTATATTTATCTGAATACGAATCGATAATCCGTTTCAGGAAAGTAGTTTTTCCACTTCCGAGAAA
>CAZXHP010000215.1:0-5994 GCA_964639655.1 uncultured Mariniphaga sp. | reverse complement strand
CTTTTTGCCTACTGCCTGCTTTTTCTTTTTGCCTACTGCTTTTTGCCTACTGCCTACTTTATCCTTTCCCACTACAAAATAAACAAACAATTCCCAGAAAAAGCTTGATAAAAAACAGAATCGATATTTTAAAAATTGGAATTTAACTATTTTTCCCCTTCATTTGTGTTCAGTGTGGAAAATTTAATTTTGCCGGAAAAGCAATTAAACTAAAACAACTTAATGAACAGCCGAAAGTATCCATATAAAACAGGCTCAAACAAAAATCAGGATGCATTTGAGCAGTTGTTCCGGTTGTTTTACCCGCGGTTAAAAAACTATGCATACAGCCTCTTACACAACGAAAACGAAGCAGAAGATATGGTACAGGATGTGTTTTTCCAGGTATGGCAAAACAGATTAAATTTAGACAATGAAAAAAACATCGGTTCCTATCTTTTTACCGTTTTAAGGAATAAATGCCTCAATTCATTAAAGCATAAAGTGGTTGAAGAAAAGTTTATTCTTCAGTCTGCAAAAAATGAAACCGAGGAGTTGTATCATATCAGCTTTATCGAAACCGGCGATTTTGTTTCAATGGAAAAACGATTGATGACCGAGTTGGAAATGATTATTTCTGAGATGCCCGAAAAATGCCAGACTGCTTTTCGCCTTAAATGGTTTGAAGGGAAAAAAGTCCGCGAAATAGCAGAAATTATGAACATATCCACTACTATGGTGGACAAACACCTGGCAAAAGGGCTGGAGGTTGCCCGCAAAAAACTGAATCCCGATTTGTATATTTTCTTTTTAGCCAGATTTCAGGAGGGGTAAACCGTTCGTTCTGTTTAATACATAACGGGATTTCACCCCTTGCGTTCACGTTTCGGGTGTAAAGCACCTTATTTTTTAGCAACCTCTTGTATCGTTTTACAACGAAAAGCGCCAAAGGCACAAAAAGGTTTAAAGATTGCAGTGCAATCTTTTTCGTGTTTTTCGTGCCTTTCGTTGTTACTGGTATAAAAGTGTTAATGATTATCGTATTTTATGCCTAAACCGCAAATAAATTTTCTTCATTTACCCCGGTCCCAGGGGGGGTGAAGAAAATCAATTTGCTCCCCATGGAGTTTGGGGTAAAAAATTGATTTTCTGAACATTGTATTATTTTTAGGTAATAAATACGATAATCATAAATGTAATTTGACCGGCTATACTTCAAAATGCGTAATATGAGAACTGCGCCAGAAAAATTGAAAAAAAACGGAAATCAGGGTTGGTAAAATCAAAACCAGGTTGTATTACTATTAAACACTTTTTAACAGAATGGAATATTCGCAATATAAGAACCATATAAAACAGTTTATTGAAGGTAAACTTTCAAAAAAAGAAGAAATCAAACTGCTGGAATGGATTAAACACTCCCCCGACAACAAAAAATATTTCTACTACCTGCAATTATCTTTGGGCGAGGAGGTAAAAACCCGCCACGATAAAACAGTCACCTTGCGCTGGCAACAATTGCTGGAACGTATTAATTCCGGACAAAGTGCTGAAAACCCAATGATAAAAACTGTACATAAATATTACCGTCTTGCCGCTCCGCTGGCCGCTGCTTTTTTTATTGGCTTTGTACTCGCTGCGCTGGTGGTGTGGAATATAAGCAGGCCGGAAAAGCAAACTGCCGTGCAGCAAAAAATGAGTACTCCTAATGGGGCACGCACTCAATTTATGTTACCCGACAGTTCATTGGTTTGGTTAAATTCCGGGTCGGAGATTTTATTTCCTTCAAACTTTGACGGAGAAAGGCTGGTACAACTCACTGGCGAAGCCTATTTTGAGGTAAAAAAGGGGGAAACGCCTTTTTTGGTTTCTACCGTTTATGGCGATGTGGAAGTAAAAGGTACCTCGTTTAATGTAAAAGCATATCGCGACGATTTTTTTGAAACCACCCTCGTTGGGGGAACAGTGAATGTTTTGGCAGAGAAAGGGAACGAGGTAACTCTCCGGCCCGGTTACCAGGCTGTTTATATCAAAAATAGATTTCAGGTGGATAAAGTGGAAACAGATATACATACTTCCTGGACCGAAGGCCGGCTTATTTTCAGAAAGGAATATCTGCCCAAAATGGTTCACCGTTTAGAACGATGGTACAATGTAAAAATTGAATTAGACAACGATAAACGCCTTGAAGATATCCACTACACAGCTACGATAGAAATGGAATCATTCAGCGAAGTACTTAACCTGTTAAAAGTAACTGCCCCTGTTGACTATACCTGGAACGAAGAAACCAGGGTAATAAAATTGTTTCATAAAAAGTAATAGCAAACAATAAACTTTTTGCCTATGTAAAAATTAAAAATCAGATTTTAATAAAAAAGAGGCAGAACTGGTACTTCTACCTCTTTAAAGATTGAATTAAAACAATTTATTAACTCAAAAATGTAAATTTATGAACAAATTATGGTTATACCATAACATTGGGTTATGGTTACAAAAAATTTTACGAAAAATGAAACTTACAGTTTTTCTTTTGTGCATTTCAACCCTGGCGAGTATTGCTTCAGCGGGATACGCACAGTCAACAAAGTTAACTGTGATTAAAAAAAATGCAACCGTAAAAAGCATTTTGGATGAAATTCAGAACCAAAGTGAATTCAAGTTTTTTTACAGTAGTCAGGTGGATGTGGACAGAACAGCAACCATTGACATGAAGGACAAGGTTGTTTTTGAAATTCTGGATGAACTGTTTAAAAACAGTAATGTAAAATACGAAGTGTATGAAAGACAAATTGCACTGGTAGATAAATCCGACAGCTTTTTTAACAGAAACTTCCTGCAGAGCCAAAACAGCGCACTACAGCAACTTTCTGTTTCCGGGAAAGTAACCGACTCTGGTGGCCTGGCATTGCCTGGTGTTACAGTGGTGGTAAAAGGTTCGGTACAGGGAACAGTTACCAATGCCAATGGCGAATATTCCATGATCAATATTCCGGATGATGCTACTCTAGTGTTCTCGTTTGTGGGGATGCGGACGCAGGAAATTATCGTTGGGGATCAGACAGTTATTAACGTAACGCTTACAGAAGAAGCTATCGGGCTGGGGGAGGTGGTGATTACCGCGTTAGGTATAACCAGGCAAAAACGGGAATTAAATTACGCTATTCAGGAAGTTGAAGGCGAACAATTAAGTAAAACAGGGCACATCGACGCATCGAAAGGCCTTCAGGGGAAAGTAGCCGGCGTTACTGTAAGGCAACTTAGTGGCGCTCCCGGAAATTCCACCAGTATTAGGATTCGGGGAAGCAATTCAATCAGAGGGTCCAATGAACCTTTGTTTGTGGTTGACGGATCACCTGTTGTAAGCGATGTTGCTTTGGCAATAAGCCCTAACGAGATTGAAAATATGAGCGTGCTAAAAGGAGCCACGGCGGCAGCTTTATACGGATTAAGGGCTTCTAACGGCGTTGTTCTTATCACCACAAAAAAAGGGGCAAGAAATGAAATGAACAAGCCAGCCGTATCATTTAATTCCAGTTACAGTTTCGACAGGCTTGCCGTTTATCCCGAACTCCAGCAGATATACGGACAAGGTGAAAATGGCGTATTTAGCCCGTTTTCTGCTTTCTCTTTTGGCCCCAAAATTTCGGAATGGGGCACCTATACAAACCAGCTTGGCGAACAGGAAGAAGCCAGGGCTTATGACGCTGCCAAAGAATTTTTCAGGACTGGCGGAACGCAAGATTACAACATAGGTATAACAAACCGGTTTGAGAGGGGAAATTACTCTGTTGGCCTTGGTTATTCAGGGCAAGAGGGAATTATTCCAAAGACAGATTTTAACAGAGTAGCCGTAAAATTAGCGGGGGATTATGATTTTACCGAAAAAATAAAAGTATCCACTTCGGTCAACTATTCCAAATCTGAAACACATTCTTTTAAAGAAGAAGGAGGTAGCGGAAGCTTGTTCTATGCTTCTTTTGGCGTTCCTGTATCATATGATTTAAAAAATAAACCAACGCATGTGGAAGGAAATCCGTACCAGCAGATCAACTACCGTGGTCAACACGATAATATTTACTGGATACTGGACAACAGCGGCGTTACAACAAACCGCTCTACATTACTCGGTTCGGTGGGGATAAACTATACGCCGTTCAATTGGCTAAACCTGAATTACAGAATCGGGCTGGATGAAAGCACCTTTGAACAAAGGGATATCTATGGATTCGGGTCCGGGGCTACGGCGGGAAGAACAGTTCCCCCGTCCGGAGGAAGAATATCTGAAGATATGCGCCAGACGACCAACATTAATTCAACTTTCCTTGCCACTGCAAATTATACAATTGCCGAAATACTGGATTTGGAAATTATGGCGGGAAATGAATTCTATGACTATAACTATAAGCGATTGGCTTCTACCGGAAATGATTTTACAGTTCCCGACCTGCATCACCTGTCGAATGCCGGTAGTATAACTTCGGTTCAGTCCTGGAACAGGAACAGAAGTTATGCCTTTTTCGGAAATATTCATATGACGTATGCAGACATGCTTTCGCTTACAGTCACGGGCAGGAACGATGTGGTGTCGAACATGCCGCGCAATAACCGGTCTTTTTTCTATCCTTCCATAGGCATGGGATTTATTTTTACGGAAGTCATGGATAATTCCGGGGCACTTACCTTTGGCAAAGTTCGGGCAAGTTATGCCGAAGTAGGGCAGGCAGGCGATATCTATGCCACATCGACGGTTTACACAAAGTCCAGCGCTTCGAGATTCTCCTTTCCATATCTTGGAATCAACGCATTCAACCTAAGCAGCAACCTGAAAAGCACAGACCTGGTTCCTGAAAATACAAAAGGCTGGGAGGTAGGTGCAAATCTTATATTCTTTAAAAACCGAATAAATCTGGATTATACTTATTATAATTCAAGGTCAGAAGGCCAGATATTTTCAGTACCGGTTTCCTCAACTACCGGATTTACAGCCGAGACGAGAAATGCGGGAGAAATGGTAAACCAGGGGCATGAAATTTTATTGTCGGTTAAACCGGTTGTTTCAAATAACTTTAGCTGGGACTTTGCCATGAACTTTTCTGCATTTACCAATAAAGTTACAAAACTTGCGGAAGGTGTGGATGAAATGAATTTAGGCGGAAACTCTTATGTTGCTTATGTTGTAGCAAGAGAAGGAGATTTATATCCGGTGTTGCGGGGATACGGATACGCCCGCGATGAGAATGGGAAAATTGTCGTAAACGACGATTCCAATAGCGCCAGCTATGGTATGCCGCTTCGCTCGCCATCTGCCGACATAATTTTTGGGAAAGTCGATCCCGATTTTGAAATCAACTTCATGACTACATTCAGGTATAAAAATCTTTCACTTTATGCGCAGGTTGACTGGAGGGAAGGCGGAGTTCTCAATTCCGGAGATTCCAGGCTGACCAAACTTTACGGTACGCATTATGAGACCCAATTCAGGGAGGAGGACTATATTGTTCCGAATGCAGTCAAAGGCCATTTTGACAGCGCCGGCAACCTCGTTGTTCAGGGGAACAATGATATCACTATTAAACGTGACTATTACTACTGGCGAAATGTAATGGACGGAATTGGAGAACAAAATGTTTATGATGCTTCATTTATTCGTTTGAGAGAAGTCAGAATTAATTACGATGTACCTGACAGGTTCCTTGC
Source organism: uncultured Mariniphaga sp. (assembly GCA_964639655.1). Lineage (GTDB taxonomy): Bacteria > Bacteroidota > Bacteroidia > Bacteroidales > Prolixibacteraceae > Mariniphaga. Next base: position 315 of record CAZXHP010000215.1, on the reverse strand, counting down.
AAGAACCAATCTTTTTACCAGTGCTTCTGTTTACCTGACTGGAAGGAACCTTTGGCTTATCAAATCGGGCCTGCCGCATTTCGACCCTGAAATGAACTCCAGTTCGGGAAATGCTTACGGCTTTTCTTATACCGCATATCCTCAGGTATCGAACTACGGATTTGGTATTAATATTACGTTTTAAATTTGTAAACATTAAAATTACTCGAAATGAAAAGTTATAAATATATAATACTTCTGTTTATTCTGAGTATCGTTTCTTCACTATCGTGCACCCATGACATTTTCGATGAAATAGATACGGATCCCAATAAT
>CAZXHP010000214.1:4892-6018 GCA_964639655.1 uncultured Mariniphaga sp. | reverse complement strand
AAGTGTTAAGAAGATTGCAGAAAATCGGCAACACGGTTTTTGTGGTGGAACACGACGAGGAAATTATCCGTGCGGCCGACCAGGTCATCGACATCGGTCCGTTTGCCGGCCAGCTTGGTGGCGAAGTGGTATTCCAGGGAACGCACGAAGAACTGGAGAAAAATCCGCAAAGTCTGACTACAAAGTACCTCACCGGAATCGAAAAAATTGAAGTGCCGAAACAACGGCGAAAATGGAGTAACTTCATTGAAATTCTCGGCGCCCGCGAAAACAATCTGAAAAATATAAAGGTAAAATTTCCGCTGAATACACTAACCGTGGTTACCGGCGTAAGCGGATCGGGAAAATCGTCGCTGGTATCGAAAATCCTTTTCCCGGCACTGACCAAAATTCTGGGCGGATATGGCGAAAGAACCGGTCACCACGATGCGGTAAAAGCCGATTACAAAATGCTTTCGGCAGTTGAATTCATCGATCAGAATCCCATCGGGAAATCATCACGGTCCAATCCGGTGACCTATCTGAAAGCTTACGACGAAATCCGGAAATTGTATGCCGACCAGCAGGCTTCCAAAATCCAGGGGCTAAAACCGTCGCATTTTTCATTTAACGTAGATGGCGGCCGTTGCGACGAGTGTCAGGGCGAAGGAACGATTAAAGTGGAAATGCAGTTTTTGGCCGATGTTTATCTCGTTTGTGAAAGTTGCGGCGGAAAACGTTTCAAGGAAGATATTCTGGATGTGCAGTATAAAGGAAAAAACATCGACGATATTCTGAACCTGACGGTGAACGAGGCCGTGGAACTGTTTTCGTCCGGAAAATCATCCACCGAAAAGAAAATAATAAAACGCCTCCGCCCCTTACAGGATGTGGGGTTGGGCTACATCAAACTGGGGCAGTCGTCGAGCACACTCTCGGGCGGAGAAAGCCAGCGCGTGAAACTGGCTTCGTTTCTGGCGCAGGAAAAGGATTCCCCCACCCTTTTCGTTTTTGATGAACCCACCACCGGACTTCATTTTCATGACATCAAAAAACTGCTTGACTCGTTCAATGCGCTTATTTCACGCGGTCATTCTATTATTATCATCGAACATAACCTGGAAATTATCAAATCGGCTGACTGGGT
>CAZXHP010000214.1:1772-4792 GCA_964639655.1 uncultured Mariniphaga sp. | reverse complement strand
CATGTACAACAAATTAATCAGAAATATAAAACCGTTGGGATTTATGTGGGAAACCAGCGACCCGTTTCTGTTTTGTGTTCATCATTTGGATAATTACCCGAAAGGAAATGACCAGATGGGACCGGCAGCCTCACTTGCAGGCAGAAACCTTGGACAGGATTTTACAACAAAGGACGGCTGGCGGATGTACCACGGAGAAACTATTCCCGGTTTTCCGGCACACCCGCACCGGGGGTTCGAAACCATTACTGTTGTGCTGAAAGGTTTTGTGGACCATTCCGACTCGCACGGGGCAGCCGGAAGGTACGGAAACGGCGATGTGCAGTGGATGACTGCAGGAGCAGGGTTGCAGCATGCCGAAATGTTTCCGCTTCTGAATAAAGAAAAAGAGAACCCGCTGGAATTGTTCCAAATTTGGTTAAACCTGCCTCATGTCAAAAAATTCGCAGAACCGTTTTATACCATGCTTTGGGCCGAAGACATTCCCGTTCTGACCAAAAAAGACAAAAACGGGAGGCAAACTGAAATTACCCTGATAGCAGGACAAATTGATGAAACAGTTGCACCTCATCCGGCACCCGATTCATGGGCGCATGACCCCAAAAAAGAAGTGGGTATATGGCTCATAAAAATGTATCCCGGAGCCAAATGGACTGTTCCATCTGCGTCTCTGGAAGTGAACCGTACGCTCTATTTTTATCGTGGAGGTGAAATTAAAGTCGCAGGAATGCAGATTCATTCCCACCATTCCCTGGAAATGATGGCCGACCAGGAAATTATTATCGAAAACGGTAATGAAGATGCCTTTTTGCTGCTGTTGCAGGGGGCGCCCATCAACGAACCAGTAGTTCAGCACGGACCGTTTGTAATGAACACAGCGGCCGAAATCCACCAGGCGTTTGCCGATTACCGCAAAACACAATTTGGCGGCTGGCCCTGGAAGCAGCACGATAATGTTCATTCGCGGGAAAAAGGCCGGTTTGCCCGGTATGCCAACGGAAAAGAGGAAATTCCAGACGTTTAATCAAAATAATTTGAATAAAATGCGAATTGCTGCCCAAAAATGCAATTCGCATTTTGCTTCAGTACCTTCTGTTCATTCGATATATAAATTTTCCATTTTTGTCTGTTTCCTCATTTTAGTTATTTTTGCGCCTGTCCCGTTTTCCGGGACATTTTTTTGACTGAATTTTTTGAAATTCAGACATTAAAGAATTAAATGCTTGGCAAAAACAAAAAAGTGAAGGCATGACTGCAAGTCATACCATTACGAAAAACTCATCGTTATGAAAACATACATTCGCATTGGCCTGATTCTGGTTTTTCTTTTCGGAATTTATATTTCACCGACAAACGCATGCACCAATTTCCTGGTAACCAGAGGCGCTTCGGCAGACGGTTCCACCATGATTACCTATGCCGCCGATTCCCACATCCGTTACGGTGAACTCTATTTCAGTCCGGCCACTCACTGGCCCGAGGGAAGCATGGTCACCATATACGACCGCAGTACCGCCGAACCGCTTGGGCAAATCCCGCAGGTTCCTTATACTTACCAAACGGTGGGATTTATGAACGAACATCAGGTTGCCATAGGTGAATCGACATTTGGCGGGCGCAGCGAACTGGTCGATACAACAGGCCTGATGGATTATGCAGCTTTGATGTTTCTGGCAACGCAACGTGCCAAAACCGCCCGCGAAGCCATTAAAGTAATTGCCGAACTGATGGAAGAGCACGGGTATGCCAGCTCCGGCGAATCGTTTTCCATCGGCGATCCCAACGAAGTGTGGATTATGGAACTGATTGGCAAAGGAACCGATCTGCAAACAGACCCCAAAACCGGCGAACCTTTCAATAAAAACAAAGGCGCCGTTTGGGTGGCCATCCGCATTCCCGACGGATATGTTTCGGCACATGCCAATCATGCGCGCATCACCACCTTCCCAAAAGAAGACGGGAAACGCAGCATCAGCAGTAAAAACCTCGGCAATATTTTCAATCCCGATGTGGAAGTTGTTTATGCACACGACGTAATTTCATTTGCACGTGAGAAAGGTTATTTCGATGAAAAAGAAACCGAATTCAGCTTCAGCGATGTGTATGCTCCGCTCGATTTTGGTGCTGCGCGGTTTTGCGAATTGCGGGTTTGGAGCATGTTTAGCAAGGTAACTGATGAAATGGATGAATTCTGGGAATATGCCACAGGTGAAAATCTGGAAGGCGAACGGATGCCTTTATTCGTAAAACCCACACGAAAACTCACGCCACAAGACCTGATGCGTTTTAAACGCGACTATTTGCAGGGCACCGAACTCGACATGTCGGAGGATGCCGGCGCCGGACCGTTTGGATTACCTTACCGCTGGCGCGGTCTCACCTGGGAATACAACGGGCAGGAATATTTTAACGAACGCACCACAGTAACCCAGCAGACCGGCTTTTCATTCATCGCGCAAATGCGCAACTGGCTGCCCGACCCCATTGGCGGAATCAACTGGTTTGGAGTGGACGATGCCGGAACAACCGTTTATGTTCCGTTTTACTGCGGCATCAACCGTGTGCCCGAAACCTGGGCCGAAGGCTATGGCGACATTCTGAACTACAAAGACGACGCTGCTTTTTGGGTTTTTAACCGCGTGGCACATTTTGCCTACCTGTTTTACAACCGCGTAATGCCCGATGTGCGCAAAGTGCAGAACGAACTTGAAAATAAATTCACACAATACACACCCGGAATTGATGCAGCCGCGCAGGAGCTCTGGAAAACAGATCACCAACTGGCTCGCGAATTTCTTACCGATTATTCTGTGAGTATGGGAGAACAGACGGTTAAACGCTGGAAGGAACTGGGAGAATTCTTGCTGGTGAAATACCTGGACGGCAACCGCAAACAGGAAGAAAACGGCAAATTTCTGCGCAACCCGTGGGGTTATCCGCAACCGCCCGCATTCCCCGGATATTCCGATCAATGGAAAGAAGGTGTGATTAAAAATACCGGCGATCGGTTTAAATATCCC
>CAZXHP010000214.1:0-1672 GCA_964639655.1 uncultured Mariniphaga sp. | reverse complement strand
AAACGACCTTTCTTTTTACGCATGCTCGATTATGTGGAAATTGTAGGGAATAAACTGCCGCATCCGGCCACTCTTTTTGCAGGATTGGCATTGCTGGTGGTAGTTATTTCGTGGATTGGCCATATTACAGGAACCACCGCCCAACATCCGGTTGACGGACAGTCGATTTACGCCAAAAGCCTGCTAAGTGGCGAAGGTCTCCGTTGGATGTACGAAAATATTCTGCAAAATTTCCTGAAGTTCCCGCCGCTGGGCTATGTACTCGTCGTGATGGTGGGCATTGGCGCCGCAGAAGGATCGGGCTTGTTTTCCACCATGATCCGGGCATTGGTTTTGGGTGCGCCGAAACGTTTAATCACTGCAGCCATTGTTTTGGCAGGGGTAATTTCAGGCCTGGCTGTTGAAGCCGGTTATGTTATTCTGATTCCGCTGGGCGCCATGATTTTTCATGCACTGGGCAGGCATCCCATGGCAGGTTTGGCGGCAGCTTTCACAGGCGTAAGCGGTGGGTTCGGGGCCAACTTTTTTATCGGCTCCATCGACCCTATTCTGGCCGGGATTTCCGAATCGGCAGCGCAGATGATTATTCCGGATATCGTGGTGAATCCGGCGGTGAACTACTATTTTATGATTGCCTCCAGTTTTGTAGTACTCATTGCGGGCACGTGGGTTACCGAAAAAATTGTGGAGCCACGGTTAGGCCCTTATAAAGGAACTGCCGAACGCATGCCGATCGAACAGTTGACTCCTGCTGAAAAAAAGGGTTTGCGCAATGCCGGCTGGGCGCTGCTGGTCACGCTGGCACTTTTGGCACTCACCGTTATTCCCGAAAACGGACTTTTTCGCGATCCGGACTCAGGTTCGGTTTTGCACTCGCCGTTTTTCAGGGGAATTATTATCGGTATTCTGCTCATGTTCTTTTTTCCGGCGCTGGCCTACGGAATCACTGTTGGATCCATTCGCAACGATAAAGACGTGGCGCATCACATTGGAAAATCCATGAGTACCATGGGCGGGTACATTGTGCTGGTATTTTTTGCCGCGCAATTTGTCTATTTTTTCAACTACAGCAACCTCGGAATCATTTTCGCCATAAAGGGAGCCAATACACTTCAAAGTATTGGATTAACAGGCATTCCGCTGATTGTAGGTTTTGTCATTCTTTCCGCGTTCATCAATATGTTTATGGGAAGCGCCTCGGCCAAATGGGCCATCATGGCGCCGGTGTTCATTCCCATGCTAATGCTCATCGATCCGCCTTACCACCCGGGATTAACGCAGGCGGCATTTCGAATCGGCGATTCGCTCACGAACCTGATTACCCCGATGATGAGCTATTTTGCACTGATTGTCACTTTCGCCGAAAAATACGACAAACGCTACGGAATTGGAACCATCATCTCAACCATGCTGCCGTACACCCTGATTTTGGGAATAATATGGATTGCTTTGCTGGTTATATGGATGTTGTTTGGCCTTCCGCTTGGACCCGACGGGCCACTTTACATTCCATAACCCGGTAAAATTCTACTATTGGCGCAAAAAAAACCGAAAGAATTGCTAACAGTTGACATCCCGTTTTTCAGCCGGCTGCCACTGGTTGCGGCTGACTTTTTTTGATATCCTCAAAAACCGCCCCTTTCTCATGAACAGTGTTCACAGCTCTTCCTGA
>CAZXHP010000213.1:4266-6046 GCA_964639655.1 uncultured Mariniphaga sp. | reverse complement strand
AAGTTTCAAAATGCACGGATCCACGGTTTCCGCACCTGTCTGGACAGGCAGATAATTGATTTCAAGGCAGAAATCTCCGTGGAATATCCGGAGGTTTTATGCCTGAATTCTCCCTTTGACACAAAATTGCAACTTTTTAATTCAATTTTATAACTGTTGCAACATTTGCAGCCGTTAAGTGAATCATTTTGAAAAGCCCGTAAGAGGGGCAAATCCTAAATTTGAACTGAATCTATTAACTAAAAAATTTACGATTATGAAGAAAGATTTTACATTAAAAAGTATTTTAACCGTTATGGCAATTATCCTGTCTGTGTCGGGAATGTATGCACAGGATACGTTGCGCGTACCTGATGAGTACGCGAACGTAAGGCATGCCCTTTTTGCCCTGAAAGGAGGGGACAAAACGGATGTTACAGATGCCGTTATTCTTGTGGCTGAAGGTGACATTAAAACCACTGCAAGTTTTGGAAATATCAGAAGAGCAGTGAAGGTTACTGTAATTGGCGCCGGTGCTGATAAAACATTTATCAGCGGATATGATGAATTCGAAGGAATGCCTTTCCCGGGTGAAGGAGGAAGACGTTTCCTGAATCAAAATGAGGATTCGAATGCCGGAAGCGAATTCATATTTAAAGACCTCGGTTTTAAAAGATGGGGGTTTGGCGACGGGAACGGCGGAGCGGTTGTAAACCTGCTCGGTGTAGATCAAAAAATCACTTTTATTAATTGCCATTTTGAAAACATTCAGGCAGAGAAAGGTGCTATAGTTCAGTCGAACAGGATTGAAAATACAGTTACATTCGAGAATTGTTTTGTAACAAACTGTACTTCCATAGATCGCGGAGGAATGAACGGACTGATTAATGTGAGCGCCGGAGCGTTAAAAATCTCCAACACAACTTTTATGTCCAATGTAAGAAATCCGGTAACCAACGGTGATTTTGCAGATGAAGAAAGGGAAGCGAGAAAAGCCGGCGTTATTTCGCTTGAAAGTTCTGCCGACAATCCTTTAACTTTTGAAATGACAGATTGTGCTTTTGTCAACAACCAAACGGTTGCCGATGCAAGCGATGTGATTCAACCCATGATTTCAATTTACCCGGTTGACGGTTCCGTTACAGCAAAGCTGGAAGGAAATATTATGATTGGAAACCTAAGAGACGGTAAAGCCAACGATGTCGATATTTATATCGACGATATGGATAAAATTACGTGGGAAAATTCAGACAACGTACTGAACAGATCCCTGAAACGCGAAGCCGCAGAATCGGAAAATTTCGTTCCTGGCGAAATCCCGGGAGTTACCGAAAGCGCTGATTTTACCTATACGCATGAAAGTATTATGTTTGAAATGGATGGTGATTTACCAAAAATTCTGGTAGATGAGAACGGCGTAAATTATGTGACTTACGAAGGGAGCGGAACCGTTGGAACCCGGATAACAAAAGATATGAATATTAAAGTATATCCCAATCCGTCGGGAGGGATGTTTCATGTTATGTTGCCGCATCAATTGACCGAAGCAAATTATAAAGTGTACAATTCGGTGGGCGCTCTGGTTAAAAGCGGATTACTTAACAGCAATAACCAGGTAATAGATATGACGGGTTCGAACAGGGGAATATATATTCTGAACCTCGACGGAGGGGGACGAAATATTGCCGGGAAGTTAGTCATTGAATAGAATTCTGGTTTTGCAGATTAATATGTAGTGAATAAAGGCTGTCCGTGTTAGTTTTCGACTTATGCGGACAGCCTGTACTTTGAAAAAATACAG
>CAZXHP010000213.1:0-4166 GCA_964639655.1 uncultured Mariniphaga sp. | reverse complement strand
CAGAAGACCGGGAATACACCGGGAATCAATTACCAGGAAGCGAAAAAGAACGGCTTCCAGTTTTATATTATCACCGACCATTCACACTACGATACCTTCACCGGTGAAACATGGCAAGACACAAAAATACAGGCCGGCAATTACCTGGAAGACGATTTTGTTTCGCTTTACGGCTTTGAATATTCGGAAAACAACGGGCCAAACGGGAAAGGGCACATTAACGCCATTAATACGACCGATTACCTGAATGCGCTGGCAGACGGGATGTGGCTGGATTACTTTTACAGTTGGCTCATCGACCAAAACAAAAAAACGAAAGTTGTTGCCTCGTTCAATCATCCCGGTTTGGATCAATACAACAACTGGGATTATTTTTCCACCGAACGTCGCGAAATAATAACGATGCTCGAAGTCATTAACGGGGTATCCAAATCGGACATCAAGCCCGATTCTATCATCGGCAAAAACCACTATAAATCCTGGCTGGTTGCTTTACAAAAGGGCTGGCGCGTTTCACCGGTGGCCGGTCTCGATGCCCACAGCCCGAATGCGCTACGCAAAGGTGAATACCGGACCGGCATCTGGGCGGAAAGCCTGACTAAAGAAGCCATTTTAGATGCCATGGCAAACCGCAGGACCTTTGCAACTTACGACCGGAACCTCCGCGTTTTTTACTGGGTGAATAGCCGGGAGATGGGAACAGTTATTGAAAACCCGTCTGTGCTGCGATTTAAAATTGTGGCAGCCGACCCGGATGGCGATAAAGAAAAAGATCGAATCCGAAAAATCGAGATCATTGCCGGCAACGATGTGGTTGTCGCCTCTGAAACATTTAACAATCACGAGGTGGAATGGGAAACGGAATTGTCCCCCGATTTCAAATATTACCTGATAAAAGTTTATACCCAAAAAGATGCCCGCCAACCAATGGCTTATGTGGCGCCTGTTTGGATCGAAAAATAGATGTATCCATGAGAAATTATCGTTCTTTTTGCCATTTACTACCGGGTATAGTTACTGTATTGATTTTTACACTTCAGGGATGTAAGGAAACGGATGAAACAGAGTTGCCCGAGATTCCGGGCGCTGTTTATGAAAGTGAATATTCTTTCAGTCTGAACAAAGAAAAAACGATACCGGTAAGCGACAAGCTGATGGGATTCAACCTCATTTATCCCCATGAGAAAAATTCCATCTGGCAGGACGGTAAAATCGCCGGCTACCTGAAAGATGTCAATGTCGGTTTTTTGCGGTATCCGGGCGGGACTGTATGTTCATACTACCACTGGAATGCCCTTACAGGCGAAGGATGGAAAGACAGTTGGGACCCGGATAATCCGGTTACCCCAAAAGCGCCTTCCGGTTTTATGAACGTCGACGAGTACATCGAACTTGTAAGATCCACGGGAGCTACTCCTTTGGTCGGAATCAATGTGAGTTCCGGGTGGAGGTGGAACAGGCAGCAGGAAGGTCTCGAAGAAGCTATTGCCCTGATGCAGTATTGCAAAGACAAAAATTTTGAGGTGAAATACTGGTACCTCGACAATGAGCCCTATCAACACGACAGCAACGGTGGTTCCAAAACGCCGGAGCAATATGCCGATCTTATCAATACGTATGTTCCGGTGATGAAGGCATTCGACCCGAATATCAAAACTATTGTGAACTGGAACGCCGGGTACCGAAACAAACGCGCCGAGCATGAACGGCTGATTAAACGGGCCGGCAACAATATCGACATTGTGGATGTACACTGGTACTGGAGCTGGAGCGATACGTCCTGGGAAAAATGGCTCGGCAAAACCCCGATGGTTGAATGGACCGGCTATAATTATATGGAAGACATCAGGTACTTTAAGCAGATGGTGGAAGATTTCGGGTTTCCGGATATTGAAATGGCAAGTTTGGAATGGAATACCGGACCAATCAGTATCGGAAACTCGCTCACAGCAAGTCGCGCTGCATTTGCCCAGTCCGAAATGATGATGCAGTTTATTGCAGGCGGGCTCGATTATGCCGTTTTCTGGCCCATTCACTGGCCCGATCAGTCATCAAAACCGAGAAGTTTTGTCGATACATCGGACAACAGCGCCAACCCAAATTACCAGCTGTTCAAATTTCTCGGCCAGATGCAGGGAGGTAGTTCAATTGAAACAACGGTATCCAAAAACAAGGAGGATGTACTTATTCTTGCGGTGCAGGATAAAAACCAAAATACACTGAGAATATGCGTTTTAAATAAAAATACGGAAAATCTGGTAACCGATATCGAACTGAATCAGTTTCCCGGCATGAAATTTAAAGAGGGACAAAGATATGTAGCGAGCCCTGACGGCAGTTTTTATTCGCTCGACAACTTCCAGTTATTGGAATCGGAAAAACCTGAAATTGCCAAATTTCTGGCTAAAAGTATTTCTCTTACCATGCTGACCTTCGAACAACAATAAAAATCGATAAAAACCATTATAGCATTATATTGAATAAAGTATGAAAAAAATCGCATTGACAATCATTTTGCCATTGCTGGCAATTTTTTTATTTAGCGCATTTAATTTGGGGGAAGAAGATAAGACAATTCAGACCGGCCATAACGTAAGGGAGAATCTGGCGGTCGGTGAAGCAGAGTATGTTTTTCGTCTCGGCAAAGTGAATAAAACTCGGGTAAGCAGTTTACTCATGGGTTTTAACGTGATATATCCACATGAGAAAGATGTGATCTGGCAGGATGGAAAAATTGCCTCATTTCTGAAAGACGTGAATGCCGGTTTTATCCGGTACCCCGGAGGGACAGTCTGTTCCTATTATCATTGGGATGACCTTACCGGTGAAGGTTGGGCCGACAGTTGGGACCCCGAAAAGCCGGTTACGCCGAAGCCCGGTTCCGAATTTATGGATATTGATGAATACATGGCTCTTGTAAAAACTTCCGGGGCAACCCCGTTGGTCGGCATAAACATGAGTTCGGGATGGAGATGGGACAGGCAGCAGGACGGCCTGAACGAAGCCGTCGCGCTGATGAAGTATTGCAGGGATAAACACTTCAACGTGAAGTACTGGTACCTCGATAATGAACCGTATCAGCACGACAGTAACGGCGGTTCGAAAACCCCGGAGGAATATGCAGCGCTTATCAATGCGTATGTTCCGGTAATGAAAGCTTTCGACCCGGATATAAAAATTGTGGCAAACTGGAATGCAGGATTCAGGAATAAACACGGCGAGTACGAACGGCTTCTCCGGTTGGCTGGAGATAATATAGACATTATAGATGTACACTGGTACTGGAGTTGGAACGATACCTCGTGGGAAAAATGGCTGGAAAAAACCCCGCTTGTCCAATGGACCGGTTTTACATATGAAAGTGAGATTCTCCATTTCAGGCAGATGGTGAAAATGTTGGGCTATCCGCATATCGAACTGGCCAGTTTTGAGTGGAACACAGGCCCCATCAGAGTGGGAAACAGTTTGACTGCACCCCGGGCGGCTTTTGTCCATGCCGAGATGATGATGCAGTATATAAGCGGCGGGCTCGACTATGCAGTGTTTTGGCCGATACACTGGCCCGATAAAGCTTCGCGTAAACGGAGTTTTGTTAATACGGCTACAGGTTCGGCCAACCCTGTGTACCATATATTTAAGTTTATGGGTAAAATGCTGGATGGATTGTTGGTTGAGACTCAGGAGATCGAAAACGGAAATGATATGGTATCCATCGCCGTTCTGGACCCAAATGAGAAAAAGCTGAGAATATGTGTTATCAACAAAAAAGATAAGGCAATGGTGACAGGCATCGATATGGATCAGTTTCCCGGAATGAAACTCGAAGAGGCTCAGAAATACACGGTCGATACCGATGGAAACGAATATTCGCTTGATAAAACCGCATTATTGAAATCAGAAAATCCGGACACCGCAAAATTTATGGCCGAAGGAATTTCCATTACTATGTTGACCTTCGGAATTTGATAATATGGTTTTTAAAAATGTGAATTAACTTGGGTTCTGAAAATTAAATTTAAATTACTATGACAAGAACATTCATCCTTCTTTCAACCTCCATTTTACTACTTGCTGGTTATCAAATCCCACAACAACAGCAAACCGAACCACAAAAACCCAACATCATATACATTCTGGCCGACGATTTGGGATACGGCGATTTAAGC
>CAZXHP010000212.1:0-6104 GCA_964639655.1 uncultured Mariniphaga sp. | reverse complement strand
TTTGAGTTTCTGCCTGACGGCATGTTACCCATGTGCTATCCCGCCGACCACAACGACGGTGTGTTTATTCCCAACTGGGCTTTGTGGTTTATCGTTCAGATTGAAGATTATGCCGGCAGGGGAGGAGACCCGGAGTTGATTGCAAAGCTGGAACCCCGTATTGCTGCTTTACTGGATTATTTCGAAGCGTTTGAAAACGAAACCGGCCTGCTGGAAAAGCTCGACAGCTGGATTTTTGTGGAATGGTCGCGCGCCAACGATTTTGTGCAGGATGTGAATTACCCCACCAACATGCTCTACTCCGCCGCCCTGGAAAAAGCCGGTAAGCTTTATCAGAACGAAACATGGTCCAATAAAGCCGGAAAGGTGAAACAAGCCATTCTGAAGCAATCGTTTAACAGCGAATTTTTTGTGGATAACGCCGTACGAAATGAAAACGAAGAGATTATTGTCACCGAAAATACAACGGAGGTTTGCCAGTACTACGCTTTCTTTTTCAAGATAGCAACACCCGAAACCCATCCGGATTTGTGGAAAAAACTGACCACCGAATTTGGCCCCAACCGCGATGACACAAAAACGTTTCCCGATGTTTTTCGTGCCAATGCATTTATCGGCAATTACCTGCGCATGGATATTTTGTCGGAATACGGACTGCAAAGCCAGTTGTTAAATGAAATTCAGGATTATTTCTATTCCATGGCTGAAATTACAGGCACACTGTGGGAAAACATGAGCGCACATGCCAGTTGCAACCACGGATTTGCCTCCTACCTGGGACATATTCTGTACCGCGATGTGTTGGGAATCAGTCATATTGATTACCTCGAAAAAGAGGTAACCATCCGGTTTGCCGACATCGGTCTGGACGAATGTTCCGGCTCCGTTCCGGTTGACGACGGGGTGATTGAACTGAAATGGAAACACACAGGCAATCAGATTCATTATTCGCTCAACGTGCCGGAGAATTTTACGGTGGAGGTGGAGAATTTAACGTCTTTTGAACTGGTTAGGAAAGAATGACCATAGATTACAGCATCTGGTTCACCGGTTTAAATTGGAGCGTTATGCTTTTTTACAGAAGGAACTGTTCTATTCGAAATCCGTCCTGTAACCTGTATTGCCATTGTGGTGAGTGCAGTTGGGCATTCTGCCGAAGTAAATCGGAAATAATTCTTAAGCTAAATAAAAAAGTAATAATAAGATATACTTGATTGATATATGAATAAGATATATCTTTGTAATATAAAAATTAAATTATGAAAACAGTATCACTCAAAATAGACGATTCAATTTTCGGCGAGACAGAAAAGATACTTGCACGAATTAAGAAACCACGTAACAGATATATTAACGAGGCAATTGAATATTACAACAAACTTCAACGCAAACAGATTCTTGAGCAAAAACTTAAAAAAGAATCAGAATTGGTAAAAATGGATTCAATGTCTGTACTAAAAGATTTTGAGGAGATGGATTATGCCGGTTAAACAATTTGAAATCTGGATTGCAGATTTAAATCCACAGATTGGTACTGAACCAGGTAAAACACGACCAGTTTTAGCTATTCAGACCAATTTGCTCAACAAAATTCCTCATCCATCTACCATTGTTTGTCCGATTACGAAAAACGTTAACAAGGATTCTGAGATTTTAAGGGTTCATCTTAAAAAAGGAACAGCTAATTTAAATCAGGCTTGTGATATTATGATTGACCAAATTCGTGCGATTGATAATAAAAGATTGACGAAAAGAATTGGGATCTTGCCTGATAAATTAATTGATATTGTTAAAGAAAATATTCAAATAGTGTTAGATCTTGAATAATGTGTGAAACAACAATCGCGCAAAAAGCAAATTTTACCTTTCAGATTTGTAAGTTGCCACCCAAACGAATACAGAATTTGGGGCGAATTTAAAGAAGTTATAATTGTTTAGAATAAAGTCGGATTATTGAAGCGGAGAAAAAATTTGAATTAAATTATTTGTGAATGAATATCCAAAGATTTAATGTGCTGGTGTTGTTAGCCTTTTTGTTGTTTTCAACTGCCTGCATCGAACAAAAAGTAATAGTGTCAGGTCAAGTCAACAACAATACGGATAATCGTGCCGGAGGCCTGGAAATAAAACTTCATCCGGATAAAGAAATAAAACCAAACCGGCATTACAGACGAACAGCAGTTCAACCGGATGGTTCGTTTCAAATGAAAGTGCGTCCCGACCGTTCCTATGTTTTGGAAATCAGTGGTGAACAAGGTTCGGGAAGGGTTTTTCTACCTGCTGAAAGTTTGCCGGAAAAGGTTGATCTAACTTATCCTGTAACCGAAAAAATAGTTATTCTTCATACCAACGACCGGCATTTTGATTTGAACCACCAGGTTGAATTTGCCCGAAAACTGGAAGAAATAAGGGCAAAATACGACGATGTTTTTTTGTTTGAGGCCGGCGATGTGTTTGTGCGTCATGCCCATAGATGGGTTGTAAATGAAGGTCTGGCAAAAGATACCTCCTGGTACGGAGAACGGGCATTGTACATGATTCAAAAAATGAATGAACTCGGGTATGATGTGATGACGCTGGGAAATCATGAACTGGCCTATATGAACGAATACACCCGGGTTGCCCTGGAAGCAGCCCGCTTTCCGATACTGGCAGCCAATATGGAAGTCAGTACCGGTAAACTGCCTCAACCGGATCCTTTTACGGTGTTAAATACTTCCACCAAACGCCGGATTGCCGTTCTGGGTTTATCCACAGACAACGCAAAACGAGATGGAGTTCAAGAATTGGACCTGGCCAAAACCGTAAACAAATACCTGCTTTTGAAAGATCTTTCGGATATTTATCTGGGTTTGTCGCATCTCGGGCTGGAAAAGGATTACCTGCTTGCTGCGGAATTTCCGGTATTTGATGCCATTATCGGAGGACATTCCCACGATTTGCTGGAAGAAGCGGTTGTTGAAAATTCGGTTTTAATTGCCCATGCCGGCGGAAATCCGCATTTTGTTTCCGATGAACATCCGGTTTATCTGGGGAAAGTTGTTCTGACTCTCGAAAATGGAAGAATCACTGACAAAAGAGGAAAGGTACTGGAAATCGGCAGTAAATCTGCATTCGAAATGAAACTCCCCGAACGCGGACTTTGTGCCCACCGGGGCGCTATGGAAACGCATCCGGAAAATACCATTCCTGCCTTTCGCGAAGCGGTGAAAGCCGGCGCACACATGATTGAATTCGATGTGCAGCTTACCAAAGACAAAAAGCTGACGGAATTGAACCGGTAAAACCGGTATTCAGGCAGGTTGAAATTATTGAACCATTTTGACTTCCATTTGGGTATAAAAAATTAATTTTATAGTGAATGCTGAAAATTTATCTTTAAAATTCTAATTGTAAACATGTTATGAAAAATATTTGTTTTTATCTCCTTTTTGTCTTGTTTTTAGGCGCCTGCACGTCTCAAAACAAAACTGAAATATCGGGTTTAACCGTCGAATACCTCACCAATCCGCTGGGCGTGGATGTGGAGCAGCCCCGTTTTTCCTGGAAAATTGTTTCTGAAGAACGCGATGTGAAGCAATCGGCTTACCAGATTATTGTTGACGAATCTTTCAATGAAGTAAAGAAAGAAAAGGGTTCTGTTTGGGATTCCGGAAAAATTTCCGGCGACAAAACTGTGAATGTTGAATTCAACGGCAATCCGCTGCAAAGCAACTCCACCTATTTCTGGCGGGTGTGCGTTTGGCTCAACGACGGAACGGTTGTGTGGAGCGAGCCGGCTTCTTTTCATGCCGGCATTTTGAATGATAATGAATGGCAGGCGCAATGGATAACCACGCAGGATGAGATTGTGCACGCAAGCCCGCTTCTGCGTAAAGAGTTTCAGGTGGAAAAGGAGATAAAACAAGCTGTTGTTTTTGCTACGGCAAGTGGTTTTTACGAGCTTTTTCTGAACGGTGAAAAGGTTGGAAACCATGTGCTGGACCCCGGCGTAACCGACTATCGGAAAACCATTCTTTATTCAACTTACGATGTTACCGGTTTGTTGAAAAAAGGAACCAATACGACGGGTGCCATGCTGGGCAACGGTGCATGGAATTTCAGGAAAACAGAAGGCCGCTGGAGCTGGGGAGGTGGCGGCGCTTCGTTTGGAAATCCGGCCCTTTGGATGCAACTGATGATTGATTA
This sequence comes from uncultured Mariniphaga sp., assembly GCA_964639655.1. Taxonomy (GTDB): domain Bacteria; phylum Bacteroidota; class Bacteroidia; order Bacteroidales; family Prolixibacteraceae; genus Mariniphaga. Next base: position 1,916 of record CAZXHP010000212.1, on the reverse strand, counting down.
TAACGACGGCAGCCGCGAGGTGATTGTTTCAGACAAAACCTGGAAAACGACTGACGGACCTGTCACATTTAACAATTTGTATGGCGGTGAAGATTACGATGCACGAAAAGAGGTTCCCGGCTGGGCAAGTCCAGGTTTTGATGATTCAGACTGGCAGCCGGCGGTTGTGGCAACCGAATCCCGGGGCAGGCTGAAATCGCAGCTTACTCCTGCCATCGAGGTTACACAAACGCTGGAACCGGTAAAACAAACCAATCCGGAACCGGGCGTTTTTCTTTATGATTTGGGGCAGAACATTGCAGGCTGGTGGACGCTGGAAGTGAAAGGAACGCCCGGACAGGTCATCCGTATCCGCGGGGCCGAAACCCTCAACGATTCGCTCTTTCCCAAACCGCTGGAAAATGGGGATAAACTGAGTACAAAATTCCGTTACCACGCTGAAACCTGGACCGATTATACGTTGAAAAGCAACGAAACGGAAGTGTATGAACCGCGCTTTTTTTATACCGGGTTCCGGTACATTGAAGTAACCACCAGCGACAATAAAAATCCGGAACATCTGAAAGTAGCAGGCCGGGTCGTGCGTTCCGCCAACAAGCGAAACGGTACGTTCGAATCGTCCGATTCCCTGCTCAATCAAATCCACCGTGCCGGTGTGTGGTCGCAAATGGGGAACATGCAAAGTTACCCCACCGATTGCCCGCACCGCGAAAAAGGCGCCTACAACGGCGACGGACAGGTGATTGCCGAAGCATCGATGCACGATTTCCACATGGCGCCGTTTTACACCAAATGGCTGAATGACATGCGCGACTCGCAGGAGGAAAACGGCCGTATTCCCAACACTTCGCCCGTTTTGGTGGGCGGCATGGGCGGTGGCGTGGCCTGGGGTAGTGCTTACATCCTCATTCCCTGGTGGATGCACCATTATTACGGCGATACCCGAATTCTGGAAGAACATTACCCGGTAATGAAAGAATATCTGCAATATTTGAAAAACCTCGGCTCCAAAGACGAAGACCCGTCGGAACCCTACATCATCGATAATTTCGACGGGTACTGGTACTCGCTGGGCGAGTGGTGTGCACCGGGGCAATCCGATTGTCCGAACCACCCGGTGGTCAATACTTTCTATTATTATAACAATAGTTTGCTGCTTTCTGAAATTGCCGAAGAACTGGGCTTTGAGTCCGATGCCCAAACTTTCCGGGCGTTGGCCGATACCATTAAGCAACATTTTAACCGAAAGTTTTTTAACCAGGAAACAGCATTATACGGAACGGATGAAACATACCAGACCTACCAGTTGCTGGCTCTTGTGGGCGATGTTGTGCCCGATGGTTATCGTGATAAAGTTTTTCAAACCATTGTGGAAGATATTAAAAAACGCGATGACCACCTGAACACCGGAATCATCGGCACCAAATACCTGTGGCCGGTACTGGTTCAGGGAGGCGAAAACGAACTGGCTTACAGCGTGGCCACACAAACCACGTGGCCCGGCTTTGGTTACTGGATAAAAAACAACTCCACCACTTTGCTGGAAAAATGGTCGGGCGAAAATTCGCACAACCACCAGATGTTTGGTTCCATCACTGAATATTTTTACAAGTTTCTGGCTGGCATTCAGTCGCCCATGGAAGGGAACACGACCAAAGGGTACCGGCAAATTCACATCGAACCACATGTTCCGCAGAAGCTTGATTTTGTAAATGCTTCGGTAGAAACCGTTTCGGGGAAAGTGGTTTCCAACTGGAAAAAAGAGGCTGGTTCATTTATTCATGAAGTCACTATTCCGGCGAATTCCAGCGCAACGGTATTGTTGCCTTTAACTGGTTCTGAAAACATTACGGTTCATGAAGGAAATGAAAAGATTTGGGAGAACAATGCTTTTGTGGAAGGTGTTCCCGGAATTC
>CAZXHP010000211.1:4752-6115 GCA_964639655.1 uncultured Mariniphaga sp. | reverse complement strand
TTTACATTAAAACAAGTGACAGATGACTTGCTTTTTCTGCTTGATTCCCTGGAAATCCGGCAGGTGATATTGATTGGTCATTCTTTTGGTGGTTTTGTTACCCAGGAATTTACTCGTCAGCACCCCGAACGGGTGAAGGCGCTGTGTTTAATCGGGTGCACCGATTTGGCTGCCCGGCCATCCGTCATGATGCGCATCGCTAGTAAGATTTTGCCCCGGTTGTTGCCTTTGTTCTCCGTGAAGAATTTTCAAAAGCGAACCCTTGAAAATTTAAGTGAAAAAGAATCGGTTGTAAACTATGCGGTTGACACTACAAATCTTCTTTCAAAGGAGGAGTTTATTGAAATCATTATGGCAGGAGTAGAATGCCTTGGATTTGATTCGGGATATGGCCATGGGTACATTATTCCAATGCCTTTCCTGTTGACTCACGGAGAAAGAGACAAAGCGAATGAAGGTATATTTTCCCGGAATGGCCCCAAATGGGCCGAAAAAGAGCCCAATTGTACCTATCAGGTTGTGCCGGATGCCGGACATACGGCAAACCAGGACAATCCGGAGGTGTTTAATCAGATACTTTTGGAATTTCTAAATAAAATCAAGTAATTAAGAACGGACCATATATAGACCGATGGAACAACTTAGGGAAAAAATAGACCTCTACGGGGGAATCATGGAAACGATGGGCTTATCTCCATTAACCGCTAAAATTTACATTTACCTTCTGTTAAGCCCTGAGCCGGGGGCTACATTTCATGAACTGCTTCATTATTTCAAAGCCAGTAAAAGTGCTGTTTCAAATGCACTAAAATTGCTTCAATCTACCGCAATGGCAGATTCAAAAACCTTTGACGGGCAACGAAAGCGCTATTTTTATATTGATTTCAAAAACTCATTAAATGAAGAATTCATAGCCCAGCGATTCCGCATTGTTTCAAAACTACTGGAGGAAATTCGTGTGATAAGAGACCTGGACGATGACTTTGCCGACGAGCTGGATCGGGCATCACTACTATACAAAATGCTGTTGGATGAACTTCCGGTTATTTTGAATAAATGGAGAATGGCAATCAATGAGCCAAAAGACTGATATTCCCTAATAATGAAATGCTCTCTAAAGAAAAAATTAATTATTATCTCTCGGTTACTTTTCGCCATTGGAGTTCAGACGGTCGTTTAATTGAAAAACCAGGTTTTAGTGTTTGGTAGGGTTCCAAATTCTTGCTTGTGAAATACCCAAAGGAACGAATATCTGTGCAAGAGGCCTCTCTTCGCATTGACACACACCACTACATTTTTGCTGTTCGCCAACTAAGTTTTAATAACTCATGGTATTGGCAAATTTTTGTCTTGATTTTTAATT
>CAZXHP010000211.1:2504-4652 GCA_964639655.1 uncultured Mariniphaga sp. | reverse complement strand
CAACTAAGTTTTAATAACTCATGGTATTGGCAAATTTTTGTCTTGATTTTTAATTTAACCATGACATGAAGCGAATGATATTGTTACCCAATCTTTTCTTGTTTCTTTTAATATGTAGTATCACATCACATGTTCTCGGGGCGGAAAGCGATGGAAAAATTACAGGGAAAGTGTACGACAGGCAGTCGGGCCAGCCCGTTGAATATGCAACGGTTTCGGTTTACAACAGCAACGACAGTTCGTTGGTTACGGGGATAATCAGCAATGAAAATGGCGTTTTCAGCATCGGTGGACTGGATGAAGGCAATTACTATGCAGAGATCAGGTTTATTGGATATGCCAAAGAAATTATCAAAAACATCCAAATCCCGAATAAATCCGCTAGAATAGACCTGGGAACAATCTCTTTAGCAGTCGATGAAAAAGTTCTCGATGATGTTGAAGTTGTCGCCCAGCGGCACAATATCGAATACCAGATTGATAAAAAAGTGATTTCTGTCGGGCAGGAGCTTACCTCCGCTTCTATGTCGGCGGTCGAAGTATTGGAAAATGTACCTTCCATCCGGGTCGATATCGAAGGGAATGTGTCATTGCGCGGCAGCACGGGGTTTACGGTTTTGATTGATGGAAAACCCACCGTTCTTGACCCAAGCGATGTGCTGAGGCAGACACCGGCCAGTACGATCCAAAACATCGAAATAATTACAAATCCATCGGTAAAGTATGAGCCCGATGGAACCGGGGGAATAATAAACATCATCACCAAAAAGAACCGCACAGAGGGCATCCAGGGAATGGTCAACCTTAATGCCGGACGTTTTGACCAGTATGGCGGTGATTTCCTTCTGAATTACCGGAAAAGAAACATCAATTTTTTTATTGGGGGCGATTATGGAGAATACCCTTTCCCCGGACAAAGCTCAAGCGAAAGAAGGACAGTAAACAGTGACTCATTGACTATCGTAAAAACAAATGGAACAAGCGAAAGGACCAGGTATCAAAATACCTGGCGAATGGGCATGAATTGGGATATTACAGAAAAAGACAATTTTTCGGTTGAAGCCAGTGTGGGCGAGAACAGTTCGAACAACACCTCTGAACTGGAATATATAACCACAACCGACCAATCAGATGAGCGTTTGCAAGAGTTAAGTTTAAACGAATATGAACGTGGTTCAAAATATTATTCCATTTCCGGCCACTATTTACACCGGTTTCGTAAGGAAAACCATGAACTCAGGATGCAGGCAAATTATGGGCACAGCAAAGGGAACGAATTCTCTGTCAATTTCCTGTTAAATGAAAACAATGATATCGTGCAGGGGGCGCACAGAACGGAAGGCGGGCCTTCCGGAGAATGGGATATCAGGGTGGACTATTCAAAACCTTTCGGTGAAAAGGACCTGCTTGAAGTGGGGTTGCAAGTCAGGCTGGACGACAATACCGATAAAACAGGGTTCAATACGTATGATGTCAATTCAGATGAATTTGTAAACCTCCCCGAATATCGGAACGAGATAAAATATGCCAACAATATTTATTCTTTATTCGGCATGTACCGCGGATATATTGAAAACTTCGGTTACCAGCTTGGCTTACGGGGCGAATACACCTTCCGGGACATTCATTCCATAGAAACCCGGGAACGCTTTACCCTGGAAGAATTTGATTACTTCCCAACGCTTCATTTTTCCTATCAGTTCCCCGGTGACAATCAGGTTATGGCCAGCTACTCAAGGCGCATTGACCGGCCCGGCAGTTGGTACCTGGAGCCATTCTTGTCGTGGTCGGATATGTTTAATGTGAGTTCGGGAAATCCTGACCTGAAAAATGAATATATCGGTTCCTATGAATTAGGCTATGTTAAAACATGGGAAAAGTCTCAATTTTCAATCGAGACGTATTACCGTGTCAAACAGAATAAAATTGAACAAATCCGGTCGGTGTATGACGACGGCATATTACTGACTACTTTTGAAAATGTGGGGACCGATTATTCATTGGGGATTGAAGCAATGTATTCCGCGCCACTAGCGGCCTGGTGGGAACTTTCATTGATGGGTGACCTTTTTGATTACAGGATTAAAGGGACTAAAAACAATGTGCCGTTCGAAACCACTTCGTTAAACTGGAGCAAGCGGTTAAGCA
>CAZXHP010000211.1:0-2404 GCA_964639655.1 uncultured Mariniphaga sp. | reverse complement strand
AAAAACAATGTGCCGTTCGAAACCACTTCGTTAAACTGGAGCAAGCGGTTAAGCAACACATTTAGCTTGTTGGAAACTGTTAGATTGCAATTGGATGGACAATACAACAGTCCAACAGTAAGTTCCCAGGGAGAAACGCTGGAATACTGGGCAGTCAATTGTGCCTTAAGGACCGATTTCTTTGACAGCAAACTGTCAACTACCCTCCAGATACGCGATGTGTTTGCCACTGCCCGGAGGGTATCCATTACCGAAGATAATGGGCTGTACAACTATCAGCGCTGGCGGTCAGACGCCCCTTTTATATCGCTGATGGTGAGCTACCGTATCAATAATTTTAATGCCAACAGGGAAAGAAGGGGAGAAAACAATAATATGGACGAATTTTAAAAATGATTAACTTAACACCAATTTATAAATTCAAACAGGATAATGATTCAAAAACAATGAATACCACATCACGGGTCATATTGCATATCACTGCATGGTCGATGCTTATTTTTCTGCCGGTATTTTTGCTCGAAAGTTTCGCGCGAATAAGCCATTATGTGCCTGTTCACTATTATTCCTCCTGCCTGTTGCTTGTTCCTGTGTATTACCTGAGTAACCAGTTTATAAAGTTGCAAAAGGGGCTCAGGTATTTGATGGTAATTGCTGCCCTTTTTGCCGTTTATTTCTATTTGCCGGTACTTATTTGCAGGCTGTTACCTTCAAACAATCTAACAACAGACATTTATTCTGTTCCTGTGGACAGGATGGTTAAAATAAGAATGGGTACTACACTCCTGTTTTTGATTGTTATAGCAGCCAGCATTGTCAACCATGTTTATACCCTGAAAGAATCGGAGCGTAAACTCAGGGAAGAAAATACAAAAGCGGAACTATCGCTGTTAAAGTCGCAAATAAATCCCCATTTCTTTTTTAACGCCTTGAATACAATCTATTATCTTGCCATGCAAAAATCAAATCGTGCCCCAAAGGCAATCATTACCTTGTCGGATATGATGCGCTACATGCTCACCGAAGCCGAGGTCGAATATTCGACGATGGCCCGGGAAAAAGAATACCTTGATAAATACATTGAATTACAGAAACTCCGTTTACCGGAAAAAACAAAACTTGATTACAGGGTTGATATTACAGACAATGAAGTAAGGATTGCCCCATTGCTGTTTATCCCGTTTATAGAAAATGCTTTTAAGTACGGTATCAGCGCGAACACGGAAACGGTTATTACAATTAAAATTGATGTGGTCGGTAACCGGGCCCGTTTGTTTGTAAGAAATAACATCTTTTTAAATGAAGAAGCAGAAGAAAGCACGGAGAACGGGCTGAAGAACGTAAAAAAACGGTTAGAATTAATGTATCCCGGAAGATATGATTTGTCTGTTGACAGGAGCGGGCAAACATTTACGGTAAAATTGTCAATTATGCTTGAATAATGGGAGTTTTAAACAACCGGAAAATAAAATGTATTGCGGTGGATGACGAGCCGTTTGCATTAAAAATCATTGAAGATTTTTGTGCAAGGATTCCATCTGTTGAATTGTTGCATTGTTTCAACAACCCCGTTGAAGCTCACCACTACCTGCAAATACATAAACCCGACGTCGTATTTCTCGATATCCGCATGCCCGACATATCAGGTATCAAACTGGCAGAAACCATCCAGGAACTTCCGTTTGTGATATTTACAACGGCACATGCCGGATATGCCGTAAAGAGCTATAACCTGGACGCCATCGACTATTTGTTAAAGCCGTTCGACTTCGAACGGTTTTATAAAGCGGTACAGAAAGCCCGGGCGCACCTCCAGCTAAAAAATACGGACAAACTTTTGGACAACAACTCGGAATTTATAACCGTAAAGGTGGATTACAGCAATATCAAAATCAACGTAAATGATATTCTTTATATTGAATCGCTGGATAACTACATAAAAATTTACCTGGACGATGAGAAGAAGTATTATATGCCTAAAATGTCGTTGAAGGCCATTCTTGCCCTTTTGCCACAGCATTTGTTTATCCGGGTGCACAAATCCTACGCGGTTGCAAAAAATAAAATCGTTTTTTTTTCGCGGAAACAACTGTCGGTTAAAAATGTAAATATTCCCATCGGGCGTACTTATTTGCCAAATTTTATTGATGAAATGAAATCAAAATAGCAGAGAAAAACGAAGGGAATCGCGATATTTAGGAAGCCAACAATGTTGAGAATTTAACTTTGCTGAATAAGCTTCAGTAACTATCCGCATTCATAACATTCCTCACAGCATCAAAATCTTCAAGCAGAAAGTTCGATATTTTTCCGGGCGCCTGCTTTTCTTTTTTTATTGTACGAGGCTTTTCAAAATTCCATGTGCATTTTCACAACCAAAATTTTAGTAGTATTGTATGAAATA
>CAZXHP010000210.1:1734-6133 GCA_964639655.1 uncultured Mariniphaga sp. | reverse complement strand
TCGCTGATAAACTCGTTCAATTCTCCGTTAATAACAATAGCCGGATCAGTTGAAACCAGAAAATCTATTACAAGCAACGGTGCTTTTGATGTTGAACCATTATAGGAATGTGCATTTCGCGTACCCGATCCCTCTATGATAAAAACCATGGCATTTCCGCTTACCCATTCACTATTACCAACAATTGCGTTAATTATTTCAGAAAGATCCGGTGTTTGATAAGTAGATTCTTCGCTCCATGCACCTGGTGTCCAGCCCACTACTTCAGTGGTTTGGGTCCGGTTTGAGATATTTGAGGTCGATGTGGTAAACGTGCCGGGGTTCACATTATCCTGGGCTGAAATCGTCAACTGTGTAGCTGCAGTACCTGCATCTTTGGCAGTGAATTCGATATAGGCATTCTGAATAATTGCCCCCTTCGGAACTTCGATATTCTGAAAACGGATACCAACAATCTGGTCGTTCGAACCATCTCTTATCAATTCCAAATCTGAACTGCTAATATCCACAGACCCGTTAGACACCCGTTCTTCTGCATCGTCGGAACTTTGACTGACCCGAAGAGAAACAGTTTGTGTTGAAGAAACCTCACCACTGACTATCACCACTTTTTCAAGTCCGGTACCACTTGTATGTTCGATTTCTAAATTGGAGAACCCGGCTTCAATTTCGCTGTACATTCGTACAAAGATTTCTGTTGAAGCAACCGTTCCTTCTGTTTGTTGCAGTGTTAAAGCCGGATCGGAGGCTGAAGTAAACCAGGTTTCTTCGTCAACCGAAATCCCGAAGTTTTCGGGTGGAGTAATTACAATGTCTTCTGATAAATTGAAGCCCGAAACAGTGTAGCTCTGTATTTCCGAATACACACCCGGAAAGCTTCTGAATTCGGGCAATTCACTTACCGAGGTAGAAATAATGGGGTCGGTGCCAACTTCTTCGGCCAGCATAAAAACGCTGAAAGCATAGGCTTTGTACTCTGAAGTACCCGCTTCAGCCCGAACGATGAAACTTCCGTCTGAACCTGGCTGGATACCCGTCCACCTTGCCACATACCCATTTGCGTTATTAGCTCCAGTACTAAATTGTACCGATTCGATGCTGTTGACTGTAACGCCATCAGTACTTGAATTGGTTACAGCGTCAGCACCCGATATGATAAATTTGGTAATCCTTTGCGTATATGAATCATCATCCCGGTTGGCGGAAGTGGCAAAAGTATAAGTTTTGTCAGGATTAAGGCCTGTAAATGTCAAATCTACATACCACCCGGATGATCCATATTGAACAACTCCCGACATATCAGCTTTTCCATTAAAGGTTAAATAAGCATCTGTACCAGGATCAGTCTCATTTCCGCCATAAGTGCCGGTTTGGATAGTGGGAGAACCACTTGATGTAAATGTTGCAGTAATTCCAGTTTCTGTACCTGTTTCAAAAGTTTTAAGTGCTCCTGCATCTGAAACACCCAAAATATTTGTGGTATTGACAAAAGAATTGGTTCCCGCACAGTCATTATACGCTTCCCAGACATAAGCATCCGGGGTTGTTTGTGAGAATGTTACTCCTGAAAGAAATACCGTGAATACTACGAGTATGATAGGAAACACGCGGCTGAAAGTAAAATGTTTTTTCATAATTATGATTTAAGAATATTAATAAAATTCATTCTATATCCTCAAATCATCTTCAAAATCAAGCAGTCCGTCTCATTAAAAAAATATGGTTGATTGCTGTACTATGCTTATTTAATATATAGGAGCACTTCAAATTGTAAAAACAAATTTTGTTTTACACTGTATAAATTTATGGCGAATTATTTTTAAAGTATATAGGGGAAATTACCTATTTTTCTGAACAGCAAAATCTTAAAGGTATTAAATTCCTGTATTTTTTTGTTAAACCGATGTGAATTTATGCCGTGCAGCATATTTTACCATTTCAACAGAAGAACGTAAGTTGAGTTTTTCCATAATATTTCTTTTGTGAGCTTCAACGGTGCGTGGGCTGATAAATAATTTTTTCCCTACTTCCTTAAATGTTAAACCATCACAAAAAAGTTTTAAAACAGAAATCTCTCTTTCAGTTAAAGTACGGTTTTTATAGTCAGTAAACTTATTCTTGCCATTTCTTCGAATTTGTTTTTGAAGAAAATTTACCATTCCTTTGGGAATATGCATTTTCCCTTCATGCACTTTTTTAACAGCTCCGAAAAGTTCATTCAGTCCATCGCCTTCAAAAACAAATCCTTTTACTCCCAAAGTCAAATAATCATGAAAATATTCCGAGAAGTCTTCTCTGGTAATCAGCAAGAAAGGAATATCAGAAAAATGTTGACGGATTTTTTTTAACTCTCTTAGTCCGGCATCGCTAAAATGAAGCATATCAACAATAATAATTTCTGATTTTGAACAGGTTAATGATTGTATTAAACTTTCAACAGAAGAAGCAAGACAAATTGGGGTAAACTCATTTTCAAGGGAAAAACAGGAAGAAAAACCTTCTCCAAATAATCTAAAAGGCTCTAAAATTGCTATTTTGTGGCTTGCCATAATAAAAAACTTTACATATTAACCTCTATATCGATGTTCTATTTATTTAATTAGTCAATCTCAAATTCCAGCATCTATAAATTCTGCTGGCACCAAATAAAATTCAACCATCATCAAAAGCGGATTTGTATCTAATATGTGGAATTTGTAATTCGAACCAATGTACAAAAAAAATGGATATATTTTTTAAGCAAACTACATCTGTTCAATAATAATGCTCCCGATTTGGGAAAATATTATTGAAAACACGGGGTCGGAGGCAACAGTCTTTTTCTCCCTGACAAAAAACCGGATGCATCTGGAGAATGGGAAACCCCCATTTTATTAAATTATATGCCTTAGCTGAACAACTAAAAAGAGGCTGGACTCCTCTGAGCCAGCCTCTTCGTTTTTAAAGAAGGTATTTTCCTGGTCAACAAATATCGGACACTTTTATTTATTCAGTTGCCAGGTCTCCTTCTCAGACGGACATTATTTTCTGTATATCAGTCTGCCGGTATTTACATCATCATCAAGGATGAGCCTGTAAATCAGAATACCTGAAACAACATCTACCGGTTTGTATTCAATGCGGTTCATCACGCCTTTGGCAACATTTTCGTCCATCAAAACAGTAATGCGTTGTCCGAGAACGTTGTTAATTTCAAGGCGTGCACGTGCATCTTTTGGCGAAACAAACTCAAAAGTCACCTTATCGCTAAACGGATTTGGATAAATTTTGAAGTCGCCGGATTCTATACCAGACGGGAGTATTTCAGCTGATTTTTTACCTTTTGTCGGAGCAGCAAGATTCTGATAGAAACCAACTGCCAGTGCTTCCGGTTCATCCCACATGCAAACAACTTCGCAGGCCACACCATGAATGATAACATACACATCTCCTTCCAATCCTTCGAAAATAATGTCGGTTAATTCATCCACATCATCAAGTGACCCGGAATTGTAGTTGTATTGTCCCGGAGCTACTGTATATACAGTTGTTTTTCCTCTTTTTTGTGAAGGATAAGGATCATATCCCACATATACATGAGCTTCCTTCAGCACAAAACCTTCGAACATATGGTATTCCACAGAAACGGTTCCGTTGAGATATGTTACAACAGCGTTTCCTGAATGTACACCTTTATCGGTATCGCATTGTCCGGCACCTGACCAGAGTGGCATAACGTAAGCCTCATCACTTTCTGAAATCAGATTGGTCCATCCCCAACGGTCGAAACCATCGTTCAAAAAGCAACCTATCTCAGGATCTTCACCCAACAAGGCAAATGCAGTTTCACAAACAAAGAATTCAGGTTCTCTGGTAATTTCAACTTCACATTCGGTTTCACATCCGTTGGCATCGGTAACAATAACCGTATGGACTCCGGCTGCCAGATTTGTGGCAGTTGCAGTAGTTTGCCCGTCAGACCATAAATAGGTATATTCAGGTGTTCCACCAGAAGGATATACAGTGGCTGAACCACCTTCTGTACCATCACATGACGCCTCGCTGTCGGCAGTAGCATAACAGGTGAGTTCTGTGGGTTCGCTGATGGTAACTTCACATTCGGTTTCACATCCGTTTGCATCGGTAATGGTAACGGTGTAATCACCTGCGCTCAGTCCGGTTGCTGTGGCAGTTGTCTGACCATCTGACCATAAATAACTGTAAGGTGCTGTTCCGCCTGAAGCTTCAACAGTTGCCGAACCATCGCTGCCTTCGTAGCAGGAAACATCTTCTGAACCGGTAATTTCACAAACCAGTTCTTCAGGTTCGCTGATGGTAACTTCACATTCGGTTTCACATCCGTTGGCATCGGTAATGGTAACGGTGTAATCACCTGCGCTCAGTCCGGTTGCTGTGGCAG
>CAZXHP010000210.1:0-1634 GCA_964639655.1 uncultured Mariniphaga sp. | reverse complement strand
ACCATAAATAACTGTAAGGTGCTGTTCCGCCTGAAGCTTCAACGGTTGCTGAACCGTCGCTGCCCTCGTAGCAGGAAACATCTTCTGAACCGGTAATTTCACAAACCAGTTCTTCGGGTCCGGTAATATCAGCAATACAGTCTGATGAATTTTCATTTGAATCCACTACTTTTACCATGTAGCTGCCTGCCGGTAAATCTGTTATATTATAAGGAGATGTGACATCTGTGTAAGTTGTAATGTAATTCTGGACTTCATTACTAACCCAATCATACAATTCAATATCAAATGGGCCTTCTCCGTCAATCCATTCAACTAAAAGTTCACCCAAATCGTCAAAACAAGCCAACTCATCTCCCGTTACAGCGCATACCGGAGAGGTTGGTGCAATTACTGCTGTTGCAGACAACTGAACTTCTTTATTTCCACAACCACTTATTGTTTCTCCGTCAAGTGGAGGACAATATGAAATTCTCATGTGATAAGGACTACCGTTAATGTCTTCAGCCGACATCCCTTCACCCCACTGGTCAGCACTGGCAATGTGCCCGCCCCAGGCGAGCAAAATTCTGTTTTGACCTGGCAATACCTGAAAATCAACCTGAAGTTGATCGGTTGTTTGGGCGCCTGCTATGCCACCTCCTATATATGCCATACCAACAATGGTTCCGTTATAAATAGTCATTTCGGCACCACCGTCAATTTCCACATCCCTGACATTTAGGAATTCGTCATAGGGCTGGTTGGTACCTGTGGCTGCAACAAAATGACCATCCGGCTCAGGTAATTCGTAGCGTAACTCACCCGGGTTCGCCTGCCAGTAAACCGTCCAGGGTTGAATTAACTCCCCATCTCCATGCCCAAAAGAGCTATGAAAAGTGGAACGGTCGTAAGAAGTTAAAAAGTCAATGGCATGTTTTCCGCCATGTTTGGTGTCGTAACCCAAAACAACACGGTAGGTTACACCAGGAGTAAGTCCGCTTATTCCCAAACGGTAAGGAATGGTCATTCCGGTTGTGTAATGTGCCTTTTGGGCGTTTACATTACCGGTTGTCCACGTAACAGGATCAAGGATACCATTCGGTAATCTTCCGTTTTCAGCTTGTTCAAGCTTGTCAACAGATTGCGCAGTGGCCATATAGCCACAACAAAAAAACACAAACACGGCGCTTAACATAATTTGCACCGATTTTCTTCCAAAAGCAGAGTAATAATTTTTCATACATTATAAAATTTAAATTAATATATAGAGAACATTTCTTCACTCACTCTTTTAATCCTCAGATCATCTGTAATGAAGCGATCCGGTACCTTGTCTTTATAGCTGGCTTTTTTCTTCCTGCATTACGGGGTATCTAATGCGGAATATTTCCTACAGTTATCTTCAACAAAAACGCATTACAAGTTACGCCAATCAGAAATTCAATTCTATCCGTAGAATTACGGATTTTAAGGTGTTTTTATACTTAATTTACAAATGTTTATTATAATATTATGAATTGAAGGTTTCCGGAACAAGAAGTACAACATTCACAACAGTATGAAATATCTGAATACCAGAAAATTGCATTGTATTTTTAGGCTATATACTCTCTCTTTTCCGTTGTTTGTTTCGATTTTTTTTGCAAAAAAAA
>CAZXHP010000209.1:0-6268 GCA_964639655.1 uncultured Mariniphaga sp. | reverse complement strand
TAAACTTGACAAGGAGTAAAAGGCAATGAGACATAACAAAAAATTCAATCATTTAGGCCGTCAAAGTGCGCATAGAAAAGCCATGCTGGCAAATATGGCCAGTTCGCTTATCGAAAGTAAACGCATTACCACAACCGTGGCTAAAGCAAAAGCATTGCGTACTTATGTTGAGCCGCTTATTACCAAGGCGAAAGACGATACCACGCATTCACGCAGAGTCGTTTTCAGCCATCTTCAAAATAAAAATGCGGTTTCGGAACTGTTCCGCGATGTAGCTGCTAAAGTAGCCGATCGTCCGGGCGGATATACGCGTATTCTGCGTACAGGCGCACGTTTGGGTGATAATGCCGAAATGTGTATCATCGAACTGGTGGATTACAACGAAGCCATGCTGAGTACAGGTGAGGAAGCTGCAAAACCAAAACGTCGTCGTTCACGCCGCGGCGGTGCGAAAAAATCGGAAACTCCGGTAGCTGAAACAGCTAAAATGGAAAAACCGAAAGCTGAAAAGGCTGAGCCAGCAAAAGCGGTGAAAGAAGAAGAACCAAAGGCTGAAGCGCCAAAAGCAGAAGTGCCTGCCGAAGAAACACCAAAAGCGGATACTCCTGCTGAAGAAGCTCCAAAAGCAGAAGCACAGGAACCCGAAGTGAAAGAGGAACCTGCTGACGATGCAAAAGAGGAGAAAAAGGAAGAATAAATCAGTATTATTCGAAATACAAAAACCGGTCCGGTTCGGGCCGGTTTTTTTATGCCTTTTTTTTCGTTATTTTTATCCCGCTTAAATCAACAAAAATTTGTAAAATGAATCACTCTTCAAAATTAAACAACGGACTTTCCCGCCGGAAATTTATTGGTTCGGCTGCAGCAGTAACCGCCGGAATTTCTGTTTCTCCAACTGTTTTGGCAAGTTCTCTCGGTGGAACGGTAAAACCCAACTCGCGTTTTAAAGGCGTGCAGATTGGCGCCATAACCTACAGTTGGCGCAGTATGCCTTCTTCAGCTCAGGACATTTTGAACTACTGTGTTGAAGCCGGAATCAGCTCCATTGAACTAATGGGGAATGTGGCCGAAGAGTATGCCGGTATTCCACCCATGCCGCCACGCCCTGCAAGAGATGCCACAGAGGCAGAACGAACGGCATACCAGCAGGAAGCAGATATCGTAAGAGAACGGCAACGCGTATGGCGGCTTTCGGCTTCGATGAACAAATACCGGGAATTGCGAAAAATGTTTAACAAAGCCGGAGTGAATATTCATATTGTAAAATTTGCCCCAGCCGGCTGGACTGCCGAAGAAATTGATTATGCTTTTAATGCAGCAAAAATTTTGGGCGCAAAAGGAATTACCAACGAAATTGGCCACGAAGCCTGTGCACGCCTGGGTAAATTCGCCGAAAAACATAACATGTATGCCATTTACCATAACCACGCCCAGCCTGGCGAACCCGGTTTTTCATTCGACGAGTTTCTTGAATATTCACCCAGGAATATGCTGAATTTCGATGTGGGGCACTATTTCGGCGCTACAGGAAAACATCCCAACGAGGTGATTGAAAAGTTGTACAACCGCATTTACAGCATTCATTTAAAAGACAAAACCGGGAAAGATGCCAGTCCGGCCAATACCAATATGCCATGGGGCGAAGGTGATACACCCGTTGCCGACATTCTTCAACTGATTCAGAAAAACAAATGGCCTATTTACTGCGATATCGAACTGGAATATCCTGTTCCCGAAAATTCGAATGCGCAGAAAGAAATCATAAAATGTGTGGAGTATTGCCGCAACATTTTAGTTTGAAAGCAACACGATTGCTGTCGGTTGCTGTATTTATCCTTTTCTGTTTCGTTGTGCGCCAGGGGAATGAGCTTCTTTTATGTAAATCAGGCTGTAATGGTTGCTGTGAATAATTTCAGCAACTCTTCGGTTTTTGCCTGTTTTTCAGAAAAACCAACCTCGTGAAACGATTCCCGAAGCGACTCCAGCAACCGGCGTAAAAACAGTTTGTCGGGTTGAGGTTCCGCAAATTTTTCCGACGGGGAATAATTGTTCTTTTTTAAATGGTAATCCACCTCTTTCCGGCTGGCGATGGAACCTTTGTTGGAAGGATTAATATAGAACAACACGTCTGATACAGTGTCTTTTCCATGTACCTTCCGGGCTAAATCGCTGTCCACAATCGCAACAAGCGGATTTTTGGGGAAATCGGTAAACCAGGCCGGAAGACCGAGTTGCCGGGCCAAAATCGTGTAAAAAAGGCTCAGTGAAACCGGGTTTCCTTTTTTAGTATCGAGCATTTGATTGAGGTAACAATTTTGCGGTGAATGAATATTGTTATGATTGATTGAAAATCCGTGAACGTTAAACAGAAAATGGTTGAGAATGGTGGTTTTTTCCAGCAAGGTAAGCGAATTGTTGAGCTCGAGCCAGATTGTATTTTTTATTTTTTCAAGCTTCCGGTAAATTCCCGTTTGGTTAACATCCGGATATTGAAATTTGTCAATAGTAAGAAAACCTTCCAGTAAGTCTTTTTCAGGCGAATGAATCCATAGTTTCAGCTGGCTTTTGGTTTTTTTGAACTGCAAGTCCTGAATCAGGTTTTCAATTCGCTCCTGACAGGTTTCATCGTAACTGTTTTCCCATTTTTTTTCAAGGGCCGGAATGATGGAATGACTTTCCTTCAGCAATTCTTTTTCCACAATCTCAAAAACCAGGTTATCGGGATCGTCCAATAAATCGATTAATGCCTTTAGCCTGTTTTTTTTCATCGAAATTAATGTGTTAAATTGTCAAGTACCGTTTTTATCAATTTTTGCATTTCGGGTCGGTAATTTTCGTTCGCCTCTCCGGTAACCCGGTTTGCAATTATCAGGCACACGGTTAAAGCCTGGTGACCCAACATTTTCGAAAGCCCGTAAATGGCTGAGCTTTCCATTTCAAAATTGGTGATTTTCATCTCTTCAAACTGAAATTGTTCCAACAGCCGGTTCAATTGCGGCATAGCCAGCGGAAGTCTTAATACACGTCCTTGCGGCCCGTAGAATCCGGGCGCTGAAATGGTTACGCCCGACCTGAACTTTTTATTGTTGAATTTTGGGACTAATTTTTTTGAGGCACCTACCACATAAGGCGTAGGCAGGGTTTCTTCCCATCCGGTAAACTGTTTAAATGCTTTTTCAAACGGAATGTCGCAATACAGCTCGCGGTCGGCATAAAAATTCAGCATTCCGTCGAATCCTATCGATTTTTTTGCAACCACATAAGCGTTCACCGGAATATCTTCCTGCAAACTGCCTGAAGTGCCAATCCGGACAATGTTCAGTGATTTTTTTTCTTTTTTAATCTGACGGGTTTCAAGATCGATATTCACCAGTGCATCCAGTTCGTTGAGGACGATGTCGATATTGTCGGTGCCGATTCCGGTTGAAATCACTGAAAATTTTTGACCGTTATACCAGCCGGTAACGGTTCTGAACTCACGGTTTTTGGCCGAAAATTCCACCTTGTCGAAAAATCCTGCAACTGTATCGACCCGTGCCTGGTCGCCCACCAGTAAAATATTGTCTGTAATGTTTTCCGGTTTTAAGTGCAGGTGAAAAATTGTTCCATCGCTGTTTAAAATCAATTCCGATTGAAGTATCATTTTTCAAAATTAAGCCTTAAAACTATTCAAAATTAGGTTATTAGTCAAGAAATTGCACAAAAACATATAAACACCCCGCTTTTAATAAATCAAAAAATCTTTGATATGTTAACAACTTTCATTGCAAATCGTTCTTTTGCGAACACAATTTATTCGGTTTTAATGGCTTAAATTTTTACTTTTGAATGCGTAAACCATAAAATTTAACCGATGTCTTTTAAAATATTCTCCTTTCAGTTGCTGGGAAAAATTAAATCTGTTGAAAAAATTGAAATTCAACGCAAAAACCTTCGGGATGATTACGAGGAATTTAGAAGAGTTGAAAATTCAGATGAACTGAAAGAATTTCTGGAGTTGGAAAAAAAGATTCAATCCACCGAATTCACAAACCGCAAAAAGGAAATTCAACAGCTGCGTTTTAAAGGCAGCCGGGAAGAAGCGTTGCTGAATGAATATAAACGACTCAAAAAAGCTGTTCACATTAAAAAATATTTTAAACTGAAGGATTCGCCGGAGTTAAAACGGTTTGAAATGATAAAAGAATCGGGGAAGTTGAAAGAATACCGGCAATTGAAAGAGTTTGTGGAAAACGGCAATTTCAGTAAGGAAAAAGAGGAAATACATCGGTTGGTTTACAAAGGTTCCGAAGAACAGAAAAATGAAAAGGAATACAAAAAATTACAGAAACACTCCGGCATAAAAGCCTATTACGAACTTTTTCAATCGGAAACTTTGAAGCGACATGATGTTGTTTCCCATTCCGAAAAGTTGAAAAAATACCTGGAACTGAAAAATCTTCCGGTTGCCGACAAAGCGAAAAAACACGAACTGAAAAAACTTCACAGCGACCACGAAATTAAAGGTTACCTGAAGTTCGAACATTCGAAAAAGTTGAAGCTTTTCCGCGAAACTGCCGGCAGTTATAACCTGAAGCGGTTTGAAGAACTGAAAGTTGGAGTAGATAACGTCGATTTCAGAAAAAGGGTGGAGTTTTTAAAAGACAAAAAGAAATTTGAAAAAACGGAATCCTTTCAAAAATGGAAACGTTTAAAGGAGTTGGCTTCCAGCGACGATGTAAAGTTTTTTCTGAAATTTGAAAAGTCATCTCTTCTTGAAAATTACCACAACGTTGCTGAATCTGATGATTTAAAACGTTACAACGAGTTGAACAGTTTGATTAATTCTGAAGATTTTTTGTTGCGGAAGGCTTATCTTGAGGATGCGAAAAAATGGGAAAAATCGGAAGAGTACGCCACCGAACAAAAATACCTCGAGATGCAAAAAAGGCCGCATCTTGTTAAATATTTTAAATACAAGGGAACAGATGCGTTTGATTTTTTCAACCAGTGGGAGGTGAGTTTTGAAGACGATTTTCAGGATGGCGCCTTAAATACTGAAAAATGGGCTACATTGTCGCCAAGGGCGGAAAAAACGCTGGGTAAAAATTATGCTTTGCCCGGCGATTTACATTTATATACCGATGGGAAAAATGTTACAACCGGGGGAAAACTGGTTATTGAAACCCGAAAAGAAAAAAACCGCGGGATGATTTGGAAGATGCCGGCGGGTTTTATACCTTCTGAGTTTGATTTTTCTTCAGGTCTGATTTCTTCTGCAAAAAGTTTTTGGCAGGAAGACGGAATCTTTGAGGCCAAAATAAAATTTAATCCGGTAAAAGAAACCGTCAGCTCGTTTGTTTTTCAGGGAGAAAATGCTTTTCCGGGGGTTTATTTGCTCGAAATGGGCGCCAAAAACCGGATGGGTATTTCCAGGAAAAATACAAAGGGAAAACTGGAAATGACCGGACTCGGTATTTCGAACCTTAAAAAGGGAAAGTGGTATATTTTCACCCTTGAAAAATCGGGAGGCACAATGGTCTGGAAAATAAACGATACCGAAGTACTGAGGCTTGAAGACCGGCATATCGATTTTCCGCTGCATATCAGTCTTTTTTCCATGGTTGTTCGCCCGGTTTCGGGAAACAAACTGCCGGTAAGGTTTCAAACCCGGTGGATAAAATGTTACCGCAGGAATTAAAATCCTGAAAGCATTATTGTTTAACCTGAATCATTCATAAAATTTTTTAAAAAAAAGATTTATTCAAGAAATTGTTCGTATTTTTGCGAACAGCGAACAATTAATTTTTAATATTATGGACATAAAAGTTTTAGGAACAGGCTGCCCCAAGTGCAAAAAGCTCGAACAGGCTGCCGTTGAGGCAGTAGCAGCTGCCGGTATAGATGCAGCCGTATCGAAAGTGGAAGATATTATGCAGATTATGCAATTTGGCGTTATGACAACTCCTGCTTTGGTCGTTGACGGCAAAGTAGTGGTGAAAGGTCGGGTACCCAGCGTAGATGAAATAAAAAAATTAATAACCAGATAAAAAATCAAAAAATTATGAAAAAAGTAGTTGTTCTGTTTAGTTTAATTTTTGCCGTTGGAATTTTCATTTCAAATGCGCAATGTTGCGACAAAACCGCTGAAGCAGGAATCTCAGCAAATACGCTGGCAATACCGGATGAAGGGAATGAGTCGGCAGTTAAAGCTTACTATTTTCATACATCGAGACGTTGTGTGACATGTAACACTGTTGAAAAAGTTTCGGCTGAATCGCTAAAAGAG
>CAZXHP010000208.1:0-6277 GCA_964639655.1 uncultured Mariniphaga sp. | reverse complement strand
GGGTAGGGGTAAAAATAGTCGTCGAAATGAATGGCGTCCACATCGTACCGCGAAACAATGTCTTTAACCACCTGCGCTGCAAATTCGCGGGTTTGCGGCAATCCGGGGTCGAAATAGAGGCTGTTGCCGTATTTTAAAATCCACTCGGGGTGCTGAAAAGCAATGTGGTTTCCGGCCAGCGGTTGCTGATGATTCAGCGCCACCCGAAACGGATTGAGCCAGGCATGCAGTTCCATGCCGCGCTTGTGGCAGGCCTCAATCCAGAATTGCAGCGGGTCGTAAAACGGCTCGGGCGCCTGTCCCGGTGTTCCGGTAAGGTAGCGCGACCACGGTTCCAATTGCGACGGATAAAAAGCATCGGAAGTTGGCCGCACCTGTAAAATGATAACATTCATGCCCAGTTTTTCGTGTAGATTTAAAATATCAATCACCTCTTGTTGCTGTTGTTCAGTAGGAAGTCCCGGTTTCGAGGGCCAGTCGATGTTGGCTACCGTGGCCACCCAAACGGCACGGAATTCGAATTTTGGATTGGCGGTTTGGGAAAATCCTGAAAGACAGGAAATAAAAAAAATTAACAACAGAAAAATATACTTCATCTCAATTTTTTTAGCTTTTTATTTTAGCAAAGTTATTGTTTACTCGACGGCTTCAGGTTCGAAAAAACCATTCTTTCTGATTTTTCCCAATCCAAATATTCCGATGAATCATTTTTAGCCCAGAACTCCCGTTCTTCATCTTCATTTTTAAATTCCGGAATTTTTTTCAGTTTTTTCATTTCGGATACAAATATATGCATGAAATGTTAATCACCATATTTAATATAATCAGTGCGCTGCACCTTTCTACCTTTTTGCACCTAATTTACTGCAAATATTAGTGCGGCTCTGCCGCTTTTAAAACAGTTAAGCTCCCTTTATTTATCTAAAGAAACGGTGCAGCGCACCGAAATATTTAAAGCTATTTTACGCAATTCCCCTAAATGTAAATCTATTGTACGCCTAATTGTCTTGCATCGTAAATGGTTTCTTCTAATTATGCTTAATTTTGAAAAAAATTGCAGCATGATATGACCGAAATCAAAAATGGGTTATGAAGAAAAATTTTTTATTTCGAAAAGTAGAATCAAAGAGTTGGGACGGTCTTTCCGACACCCAAAAAAACGCGATTGAATCGGGAATTAATCAATTAGACCAGGGACAAAGTATCACCCACGAGAAGGTCATGGAGGAACTGAAAAAGAAATATAAATTGGATAGAATATGATACTCATTGCAGACAGCGGTTCCACCAAAACAAGCTGGTGCTTTTCGGAAAAAGGAAAAGAACCGGAACAATTTAACACCGGCGGGGTGAATCCGTTTTTTCGTACCACCGAAAACATTGTAACCGAGTGGAAAGAAACCCCGCTGGCCAACCTCTCAGGCAAAGTTGACCGCGTATTTTTTTATGGCGCCGGTGTTGTAAACGAGGAAAAAGCCGAAGTGATAAAAAAAGCGCTCGACGTGTTTTTCCCGGAAGCCGAAAAAGAAGTGCACAGCGATTTGCTGGCCGCAGCACATGCCACGCTGGGCAACAAAAGCGGAATTGCCTGCATTTTGGGAACCGGCTCCAACTCCTGCCTCTTCGATGGCAAAACAATTACCGCTCATGTTCCGCCGCTGGGATTTATTCTGGGTGACGAAGGCAGCGGTGCAGTTTTGGGTAGGCAACTGGTGGGCGATTTCCTCAAAAAAACAATGCCTGCCGAATTGCAGCACCTGTTTCAGCAAAAATACCCCCTTGGATATGCCGAATTTCTGAACCGGGTTTACCGGCAGGAAAAACCCAACCGGTTTCTTGCCGGATTTGTGCCGTTTTTAAGCGAAAACATCCAAAATGAATATTGCAAAAACCTGGTGGAAAATGCATTCGATTCGTTCATTTTGCGAAATGTGGCCCAATATTCAGGATACGAAAATCAACCCGTTTGTTTTGTGGGTTCTGTAGCCTTTTATTTTCAGGAACAGCTAAAAAATGTACTTTTGAAACGAAATCTGGTTCCGGGAATTATTGTAAAGGAACCTTTGTTAAAACTGATGGAGTTTCACCTGCAAAATGATAACCATGAGTAGTATTACCGAATCGAGTTCGTCTTACGAAAACCTCGAAAAAATGAGTGTGCGTGAGTTGCTGGTAGGCATCCACAACGAGGACAAAAAAGTGTTGCCGGCAGTGGAAAAAACCATTCCTCAAATTGAAAAGCTGGTAACCGAAATCGTTCCGCGGGTAAAAAAAGGCGGACGATTGTTTTACGTGGGCGCCGGAACCAGCGGACGTTTGGGAATATTGGATGCTTCTGAAATTCCGCCAACCTACGGCGTAGGTTACGATTTGGTTATCGGGCTGATTGCCGGCGGCGACCAGGCCATCCGCAAAGCAGTGGAATCGGCCGAAGACGATGAAAACCTGTCGTGGCTGGAACTGCAAAAATTTAACATTAATGCACTGGACACGGTGGTTGGCATTGCCGCCTCGGGCCGCACACCGTTTGTGATTGGCGCAGTTAAAAATGCCCGCGAACACGGCATTTTAACTGGATGCATAACCAGCAACCCGGATTCTGTCCTGGCCCAAAACGTGGATATTCCCATCGAAGCCGTTGTGGGGCCTGAGTTTGTTACCGGCAGCACCCGGATGAAAGCAGGAACCGCCCAAAAACTTATCCTGAACATGGTTACCACCACGCTGATGATTCAGATGGGCCGGGTAAAAGGCAACAAAATGGTTAACATGCAGTTAACCAACAAAAAACTGGTAGAACGCGGCACCCGCATGATTATGGACGAGCTGGGATACCCGGAAGAACAGGCACGCAGGTTGCTGCTGCTGCACGGGTCGGTTCAAAAAGTTCTGGAAGAAGCCGCCGAAAGAAAAAATTAGCCATCCTGTCACAGGAAAAAAATATTTCTATCTTTGTTCGGTAGTAAACGTTCAGAAAAAGCATTAAAAATATTGAAGATAATCATCAGGCCTGCAATTCCTGCAGGTTTATGGTTTATTAGGTTTAGTTGGTTTAGGTTTAAAAGGCTGTCGTAGGGCAGCCTTTTCTTTTTGAAAGATTTCTTTGTTTCATCAGGTCGTTTTCCAAAACCAGCACCGTCCTTTACAGTCTGTGTGAAATTAAATTTCAAAAGGAGATGACATTACAATTTGAAAGCGAACGTCTATTTTATGACCCCCTAAATCCCCCAAAGGGGGAAAATTCCTCCCCTTCGGGGAGGTTAGGAGGGGTCAAGGGTACAAAACGAAAGTTAGAATTCATCAATATTTCATTTTCACAAAACCTGTGAAGCACGGTATTAAATTTTATTCAAAACCTTAAAGCAAGATTAAAATTATGATAATCAAAATTAACAACATAAACAAAATAAACTGGTTGCGCACAAACAATCCCAGCAGAATAAGGATTTCCACCTCGTCGTTCACGGTGGTGTACAATTCAATTTCGCCTTTGTCTTTGGAAAGAAATTCGTTGGAGGTGTAAGTGATGATTTCTGCGCCGTTGAACTTCCACGACCAGCGCGACTGCCAGAAATTCTGAATCTCCAGCTCGAACCGTTTGCCGTTGATAACCACATCGCTGCGGGGATTAAACAGGTTAATCATCACCATGCCCAGCAGCGACTGGTCGTTGGCATCGTAAATCTCCAGTTTCGACAGGAAAAACTCGCGGTTCAGGACAAACAGTTTCCCGTTAATCATGGCCTGTGCCCTGGAACTCACCATGTTCTCCCACCGGATGCTTCCGATAAGCTCCTCGCCGTGCCTGATTTCCAGTCTGGAACCAAAAATACTTTTTGTCCATTGTAATTTATCCATTCTACACTCTTCAAATTGAAAATGCAAGTTAGAAAATTCTGTTGAAACCCGAAGGTGAAAAAAAGTTAAGGGGAGAAGAATACCAGACCTTCATCGACTTCAACCTTTCCTGCCACATTTGAGCGGCAAAACGCCGGGAAAAGTTATGGCTGGAATTTTTCGGTGTATAATGTGTACAACCGCCTCAATCCGTGGTGCTACCACAAAAAAGGCGACCGGATGAAACAGATAACGTTGTTCCCGGTAATTCCGTCGGTTACGTTTACGTAAAAGTGACAGATAACATTTTACAAACAAGCAAATTCGTTTTCCAATAAAGGACAGATGCACCGGTTAAACTTTACCAGCAAAGCGAATTTCCCATTATTCCAAGTGCGAAGTATTCGGTGAGATTTTAAAATATTACAAATTTTGCGGAGTCTGTTGTTCAATTAAAAATAACCTGAGAATTGTTCCGGTCAGTAATTCTGTTTCCGGAGTATATGCTGAAGGAGAATTAAACATGCCAAAATAGCAAAACCATTTACAAAGTTCTTCTGCATTCAACGGTATTATTTTTAAATACCTGAATGAAAAACCCGATTTGTTCCGGATTTTGGATTGAAACGCGTTGAATTTGCCGAACACGCTTCCCCGGTTTACCCCCGCACCGAAAATTTTGCGCGTTTTAATTGCTGCTTAATTTTTTTCCCCGGGCGAAAAGCCACTTTTACGCCTGTAATCTTTTTAGCGTTTACCTGCTCCGGGGTATCAGATGGCAGACCGGAAACATGCAGCGAAAAAGTGCCGAAATCGCCCAACTGAATGCTGTGGTTATCAAGCAACAGGTCGGGCAGTTCACTGACCAGCGCTGTCAGCACCGCCATAATATCGGTTGCGTGGAGTGTACTAAACCCCGAAATCCGTTTTGACAACTCTTCCAAATCCATTTTTCTGCGGTCGCACACCCGGGGGTAATAGCGGTATTCGCCACCTCCTTTAACGCCCGGATGCGCAGTTTTTACAATTTTGTACTTTATAGTCATAATGAATGGTTATTGTACCCTTACGGTGAATTCATCGCAAAAGTGCTTTTGTTTTGTTCATTTTCACTGCAAGTTATATAATTTATATAATTATCCTATTCTATTTTAATACATATTATACTAATTTTTTAGAAGTATTATAATTAAATTTCATAGGTATAATAATAACAAAATCACATTAAATTTTAAATGAATGTAAACATGATTTTTCATAAAACCACCTTATAAGTTGCGCGTCTTCAGCAGGATTATTGATTAGGTGCCACAGCGTAGTTATCGGTTGCGTTTACGTACAGGTAGTGATTTAACTATCAAGCCTAATCCGAACCCATTCTAAATTGTTGATTTTAACAATTTTTCAAAACCATGAATTATCTTATGTTCTAAAAAGAAATATCTTTACAGGTGAAAACAATCACTGGCATTGTCCCTGATAAATAAACAATAAATGCAAACAATTTTTAAAACAACCACATTTTTTGCACTGATAATCTTTTCTTGTACAGCGAATGCCCAGTCTAACATTGAAGCAGGTATTACAGGTGGATTTGCACGTTTTTATCCTGAAACAAAATTTTTCAGCCAAAGCTTAAATAACCAGGTTGATAACGGATTTGGCTGGTCGGCCGGATTATTTGTTGAAAAACGATGGAACTCCTGGTTAAATCCGGTGTTTGAGGTGAACTACACCAACCTGTCATCCGATTTTTACCTTGAAAACACCTATTACGACAGGGAAACCGGTGAATTTACCCGGCGGGCGTCCGAGGCATTTAAAGGTATTTCATTCAGTTATTTGTCTGCATCGGCAGGTTTTAAATTCTATTTGAATAAAAAATTGTTTGTTTATCCGGGTTTTGAATTTGCCAGGCCGCTGAACAGGAAAACCGACTTATGGTCTGTAATGTATTATGCAAAAGAATGGCCATCATCAGTGTACGTAAAAAACAGGTATTTAAATAAAACCAACTATTACGCAAAACTTGGAATTGGAGTTGACCTTAAGGCAGTGGATGTTATCCTGGAATATGTATATGGCCTAAACTACCAGCTTTCGTTTTTCGAGTATTCAAGTCCTTTCGGGATTAACCACCGGAACAAGTATTTGCAGTTGAAAGTTCAGGTTCCTTTATATAAATTCAGGTAAAAAATAAGACTCATTTTAAAATCAAGTCAAACCGCGAAAAATGAAAAAATCATTGAATCCAGCTTTTTTATTGTTTCTGTTTTTTGTTTCATATAACCTGCATGCTCAGCGCATCACCGAAATCGGCCTCTCCGGCGGGGGCATCCGTTTTTACCCCGAACCACAGCATTTGGGTTCCAACTTAAACAACCGGATGGATAACGGCTGGGGCTGGTCTGCCGGAGTTTTTTTCGAAGACCACTGGAAA